>DOHC01000096.1 GCA_003535475.1 Nitrospiraceae bacterium | reverse complement strand
AAGGGGGGTAAGGGGGGATTATTTTTATTGCCCTTTGTGCTGCTGTGCAGCATAGGTGTTTCGCCTGAATCAAACGATATAAAAGGGAATATCGCAGCTATCTTCCGGTTAGATGCATTTTCCCGCGTAATTCCGGTTATATCCTCTGCCGCTTTATTAAATATCAGAATACTGCCGCCAATGTCTGTTGTAAATATGCCGCTCGGGATACTCTCAATAAGCTCCTTGTTGAAAAGCGAAAGCTCCCTCAGGTCAGAATCAGTCTGTTCAAGTGCTGTCTTTGTCTTCTCAAGCCTTGAAGCTAGATAACCGCTCAGGAATGCCATCATATAAAAAGCAGATATGTGCACAAAAATATTGTAAAGAAAATCTTTTTCATTAAGCGCAGGGTCGTACTTTATGGGGAGGAGTTTATAATACTGAAGATCTATCATGACCCCATAGAGAATACTGCTGAATGTGGCAATAACATAACCTGCTTTCCTGTTAAGGACTGCGCTTGCTGACATCACTGTCAGAAGCATAATGAACGAAAACCAGCTCTCAATACCGCCTGTAAGATATATAAGGACATTTACGGCCGCAACATCCATAAAAATCTGGAAGTATGCAAAGTTAAAATACGTTTTTATCCTGTCAATGAGAAAAGAATAAATTATTGTCAGGGAATAGAGCGCTACTATAAGATTTGAAGTGGCGCGGGGATAAGGGAAACTCCTGTATCCGACCTGAAGCAAAAAAAACGAACCCAGAAGGAGCGTGATAAAAACAACCCTTATGGAAATAAGGGCCTTTACTTTTTTTATAAGGGCATCATCAGTCATTTGCAAAAAGTTAAAAGTTGAAAATTAAAATTGCGACATTTTTTAACTCTTAACTCATAACTCATAACTTTAAACTCTTAACTACTTTATCAGCGTAATGAGTTTAAATATCGGCAGATACATTGCAACTACTATAAAACCTACCGACCCGCCGAGGAATACCATCAACATTGGCTCCATCATGGATGTCAGGGCATTGACTGCCGCGTCAACCTCATCATCATAGAAATCAGCAATCTTATTGAGCATTGTATCAAGTGCGCCTGTTGATTCACCTACAGAAATCATGTGGGTAACCATTGGAGGGAATACTTTAACTTTGGTTAATGGATCAGCGAGGGTCTTTCCGCCGGTAACCTGCTTTCTCACATCCATCATTGCATATTCAATCACCTTATTCCCTGAAGTCTTCGCTGTTATCTCAAGCCCGTCCAGTATCGGCACGCCGCTGCTGACAAGCGTCCCAAGTGTCCTCGTAAACTTTGCCACGGCAACTTTATTAAGAAGAACTCCGAATATGGGCAGTTTCAATAGTATCTTGTCTGTTATATGCGTGCCCTTTTCTGTACGCCTGAACTGCTTTATCGCAACAACAAAACCAACTATTGCGCCTCCTGTCAGAATACCTCCCATTCCTGCGAGAAACTTACTCATGCCGATAATCATCTGAGTTGGAAGCGGAAGTGTTCCGCCAAGCTGTGCAAACATCTTCTCAAATGTCGGGACAACAAATATCATTATGATTGCGATTGCCGCAACAGCAACAGTTGAAACAACTACCGGATATACCATTGCGCCTTTAACCTTCTTCTTTAATTTCATTGCCTTTTCTATGTACGCTGCAAGCCTGTTAAGGATTGTATCAAGGATACCGCCAGCCTCGCCTGCCGCCACCATATTCGCATACAACTCTGAAAAAACCCTCGGGTGTTTTTTCAATGCATCAGCATAAGTAGAACCTGCTTCAACATTCTCTTTAATCTCTCCCAGAACTTTAGCAAGCGTCTTGTTCTCGACCTGCGTTGAAAGAATATCAAGCGCCTGTACAAGAGGAAGCCCTGCATCTATCATCGTAGAAAACTGTCTTGTAAATACAACAATGTCTTTGTCGCCTACTTTACCCTCGCCAAAGCCGCCGAATAATTTTTTCCCGGCCTTTTTTTCAGTAATCAAAGTCGGTGTTATATTTTTTCTCCTGAGCTGCGCTGCAACCTCTTCTTTGGTAGCCGCAGTAATCTCGCCTGATTCGATAACGCCCCTTGTAGTTTTACCTGACCACTGAAACACTGTTGCCATTTATTACCCCCTTCCTTTTGCTGCAGTTCCCGGCACCCTCTGCATCATTGTAATCAACTCATCAGGAACAGACGAATGCCCTATCGCATCCTCATAGGATAGAAGTCCTCTTGTGTATAGATCAAATAAAGATTGATTCATTGTCTGCATTCCGAACTTCGCCTGTCCGGTCTGCATCATGGAATATATCTGATGCACCTTGTCTTCTCGTATCAGGTTTCTTATAGCAGGGTTTGGCACAAGCAGCTCAATTGCAAGAACCCTTCCCTGCCCGGATTTCCTGACTATAAGCTGCTGAGCGATAATGCCTTCGAGGACAAAAGACAACTGAGTTCTTATCTGTTCCTGCTGATGCGGCGGGAATACATCTATTACACGGTTTATCGTCTGGACAGCAGAATTTGTATGGAGTGTTGCAAGCGTTAAGTGCCCTGTCTCCGACACGGTAAGAGCTGCCTCTATGGTTTCAAGGTCACGTATCTCGCCTATAAGCACGACATCAGGGTCCTGCCTGAGGACATACTTCAAGGCAGTTTTAAAAGATGATGTATCAGAATTTACCTCTCTCTGGTTAATCAGGGATTTCTTGTGGTTATGGATATATTCTATAGGATCCTCTACTGTTAAAATATGGCCCTGCCTCTCGGAATTTATTCTGTCAATCATAGTGGCAAGGGTCGTAGATTTGCCGCTTCCTGTGGGTCCCGTAACAAGGATCAAACCGCGCGGCTTCTTGACAAAGTCGTTAACAATTTCAGGCAGTCCTAATTCCTGAAATGTCTTTATCTGAAACGGGATAGTCCTGAATGCGCCGGCAACTGCGCCCCTTTGCATAAAGATATTTCCTCTGAATCTGCTCAGCCCCTTTACTCCGAATGACAGGTCAAGTTCATTGCTTT
>DOHC01000133.1 GCA_003535475.1 Nitrospiraceae bacterium | reverse complement strand
TTTAGGACAGGACATTACACAGTATTTGCAGCCCTTGCACAATTGTTTGTCTATTACGATTTTTCCTTTCATGCGCTCCTTTCAAGCAGTTCTCCGGCGTGCTTTAAAGATACATCAGTTATCTTGCCGCTGAGCATACGCGCTATCTCAGCCATGCGTTCATCTGGAGTGAGCTCCTTTATTTTTACGGAAGTGCTGTCTTTTTTCTGAGATTTTTCTGTCATTATATGAAAATCCGCTGCCGATGCTATCTGAGGAAGGTGAGTTATGCATATAACCTGATGAGCCTTTGAAAGCCTTTTTAATTTCATACCTACACTTTCAGCTGTTCTTCCTCCTATGCCGGCATCAACCTCGTCAAATATAAGCACAGGGATGCTGTCAACGTCAGCGAGTATATTCTTGAGCGCAAGCATTATCCTTGAGAGTTCTCCGCCTGAAGCAACCTTTGCGAGAGGTTTAAGAGGCTCTCCTGGATTTGCTGAAAAAAGGAATTCAATTATATCAATGCCTGCGGAAGACAGCGGAGATGGCATAACATCAGCTCTGAATCCGGCCTTTTCAAATGCAAGCTCTTTCAGTATCTTTTCTACTGCTTTGCTTATGTCTTTTGCTGTCTGTTTTCTTTTTTCTGACAGATGTGTTGCTTCACTCAGGAGTTTTTCTTCCTTTTCTCTGAGCCGGCTTTCAAGTATGTCAATTTTCTCATCGGAATGTTTTAGGTTTGAGAGTTCTTTTTCAGCCTCATCCATGTATCTGATTATTGAGTCAGCGCCTTCCCCGTATTTTTTCTCAAGTTTTTTTATGGATTCAAGCCTTTCCTCTATGGTTTCAAGCCTCTTTGGGTCAAGGTCGTATTTTTCCTTGAACCCCCTCAATGATAAAGCCCCGTCTTCAAGCAGAGGCTTTGCCGACTCAAGGAGGCCCAGAGTTTCATTAATGCCCGGGTCTATTGAAGCCATCTCACGAAGTTTTGAGATTACAGAGTCCAGTTTTTCTGTGCATGCTCCTTCTGATGCGTAGAGCAGTGTATATGCTGTTTCTACAAGTTCATTCAGCTTATTCAGGTTTGAAAGTATAGTCCTTTCTTCTTCCAGCGCTTCCTTTTCTCCTTTTTTAAGCGAAGCAGAGTCTATTTCATTTATCTGGAAGCTCAGAAGGTCAATCCTCTGCATTCTTTCCTTCGCATTTTCCTTAAGTTTGCCGAGTTCTTTTTTGAGCGACTGGACTTCATGAAACACTGCCTCAACTTCTGCCCTTATGTCATGGAGTTTGCCGTAAAAATCCAGAAGGGTTCTCTGGTTATCCGTTGAAAGAAGGCTTTGGTGTTCGTGCTGGCCGTGCATGTCAACGAGGGTTTTGCCTATAGCGGACAGACTCTGAATGTTAATGAGCGAATCGTTTATATATGCCCTGCTCTTCCCTGCAGATGAGATATTTCGCCTTATTATTATCCCGTCTTCGGAGATAATGCCCATTTCCCTAAGCATCGGATGACCTGATACCTCAAAGAACGCCTCAACAGACGCCTCGTCTCTCCCGCTTTTAATCATCCCGGTCTGGGCCCTTTCTCCAAGCGCAAGGCCGAGGGCGTCAACAATTATTGATTTTCCCGCGCCTGTTTCTCCTGTTAAGACATTCAAGCCGGGTTCAAATCTTATTTTGAGGTCATCGATTATAGCGAGGTTTTTTATCCTGAGTTCTTTAAGCATCTCTGCAAATACCAATGTTTGTCACCCTGAACTCGTTTCAGGGTCTCATAATGCTAATTTGATTCAGATTGATTTTATTAGATGCTGAAATGAATTCAGCATGACGCATCCTCCCTGTTTCGTTCACTTTTTAAGAATATTTCTGAGCTCCCTTGCATTTTTCGGAGCATAACCACCGGCGTCATTATTGAAATACAGGAAAACGTCTTTGCCGTCTTTCAGGAATCTATTTATTGCCTTTGCATCTGCCCTAAGCTGTTCAGTCGTATAGCCAGAGGCGTATTCCCCGTCAGCGCCGTGCCTCCTGATATATACGAAATCAGCAGTAGCCGGTGCGCCGCATAAAAAATCAGGCCAATCAGCAAGGCACATAGCTGTATTGTTTTTCCCGAGAAGCGATATTATCTGTCTGTTTATCCAGCTTTTATCCCTGAATTCAAAGGTATTTCTTACTTCATATTGGCTTAGCGCCTCAAGAAAATCTTTCAGTTTACCGATATCTGCCTTAAAGTCAGGAGGAAACTGCCATAGGACAACGCCAAGTTTCTCTCTAAGAGCGGTTATTCTTGAAAAGAATACATCCAGAGGCTCGGCAGGGGATTTTAATTTCTTGACATGGGTTATAAATCTGCTTCCCTTCAGTGAGATTATAAAGTCTTTGGGTGTTTCACTGTACCACTTTGAAAATGTCTCTTTCTCGGGGACACTGTGAAAAGTGACGTCAAGCTCAACAGTTGCAAATTTTTTGCAATAGTATTCAAGCCACTGTCTTTTGGCGAGTTCATTAGGATAAAATGTCCCTTGCCAGTCATCATGTAGGAAACCACTGCATCCTATCTTCACACAAGGCATGGAATATTGTATCATATT
>DOHC01000066.1 GCA_003535475.1 Nitrospiraceae bacterium | reverse complement strand
TACCTAATTAGTGAGCATGTACAACCGTCCCAACGCTCCTTTTAGGTATTCCTCCAATAGTTCGCAGCAGATCCATTTGCGGTTTAAACGCTCGGCAACTTCGCCTGTAACGCAGCTCCCTGCAAAAGGATCGAAGACAATATCGCCAGGGTCCGTAGTCATGCGGATGAAGAACTCCGGCAGGTCGGAAGGAAACCGCGCTGGATGCTGTGTGAGATTATGCTCCTTGCAATAGCGGAGGTAATACGAGTTACTCTCCGTGTTGGGCAATGCAATAAGATTTGGTGGAATTGAAGCACCATTATTAATACTAAATTTCTCGCTTATATCGTGCCCGCTTGGTCGCAGTTTCGCTTTATAGCCGTTTTACAAAAGTGTTTTCATTGAATTGCTATAGGGCGCAAGAACCCGTCTGTTGCTGGCCTTGGGCCACGGCGATGGAGAAAGCCACCAAATATTATTGATAGCATCCTTAACACGGATACGTCTTACATTAACCCACTCAGCCGGAGTTGGCAATTTTGAGGGATTCCACCAATGAAATTCCTGCGCCAGATGAAAACCAAACTCTTTGCAGAGCATTATTAATAATTCATAGTGATAGAGACTACGCGTCGGAAGCCCAGGAATCCACGCCCCACCAATATCGATCACGAGAGAGCCCGAGTCCTTTAAGATTCTCCGAAACTCTTTGCCGAACTGTCGAAACCAATTGACATAGTCGTTAGAATCCACATTCCCATAGCGCTTCTTCCGTACCAGGCCGAACGGTGGACTAGTCATGATAAGGTCGATCGACTTGTCTTTCATACGTTCTTGTATCAGATCAAGCGAATCACCGTGATAAATAGTGCCAAAATTCGTCTTAAAATATTCAACGGTCTTATTCATAATAGTGCTTTATAGTGCTTTCAAAAACATTATTTCGCCCGGAGGAATTAATCCGGGACACATCACAATATTTTTTAATCCCTAAATTTCCTCCTATCTTATCCCGCCCCTCTCAAAAAGGCAAGAGCGTATTCAACAGTGTCAGAGCATCAAAGGGTCAGAACAGTTTAAGCAAGTATCGTTTTTACACGGCTATTTCTCCGCTTTCCAGACGAACTTTGATTCCATGCGGATGTGCGGGTGAATTAGTTAAAATATCCCTTACAATTCCTTCGGTGAGTTTACCTGTCTGTTGGTCTCTTTTCAGCACGATTGCAACACGTAATCCACGTTTTATATCTGCGCATCTGGTCCCATCCATAAAGTGCTCTCCTGTGAATTATTCTTTGACCGCATAATCTTACTTAATTTTCCTACTGCCCTTATCTTCTTTTTTTATCTGATGTATCTTTCCGTGCAGTGCAGGTGATGATGAAATTTTCAGGCTCCAGAGCAGGGTTTTTCTCAAGCTCCTCAACAAAGATATTGATCGCCTTTCGCATGAAGGCTGAGAAGTTTATGCCCCTTGGCAATGTGTGGATCCTCTGACGCGTGTCTTCGTCGATTGATACTGTGTGCTTTGCCATAATCACTCCTTTTTCAGTAAATGCTGTGAATGTTTAAATAAGGCAGAGGCGTTGATGAGGATGCCTGAGAAATAATCATATTTTCAGAAATCCTCAAATTTTTTCTTATCTTATCCCTCCCCGCTCAAAAAAGGCAACAGGGACCGCATTCAATAGTGTTCAAAGCGTCAAAGTGCCAGAGCATCAAAGTGTCAGAGTTTAAAAAGCAGCCAAAAAGCTTTTTATCCCATGTTATAATCCAATGCTATGAGCTTGCTGCATTTCTACCGAAAACCGGCGCTTTCTGAGACAAAGAAGAAGAATCTTCTTTCAATTGTCAGACAGCGCGTATCGTCCGATATTAATGATATAGAGACAGAGCACTGCTTCAATATAGAGGCAACTGCTCCGCTGACAAGTGAAGAACTGAATATCCTCAGATGGCTTCTGGCAGAAACCTTTGAACCTGACAATTTTTCTGAAAGAGGCTTCTTAGCTGACAGCTCTCAGCTATCAGCTTCTGTCCTTGAGGTCGGTCCCCGCATGAACTTCACAACAGCATGGTCAACGAATGCTGTTTCTGTATGCCACGCCTGCGGATTAAAGAAGATTACGAGAATAGAAAGGTCGAGAAGATACAAATTAGTAATGCGTAATGCGTCAAGCGTCAAGCGTTTAAAGGATATATACGCATCACGCATCACTCATCACTCATCACTCTTTTACGACCGTATGACTGAGTGCCCTTATCCCAAAACCTTGGGAACATTCGAGACAGGAATTAAGCCTGAGCCTGCTTATACAGTGCCATTAATTGAAGAAGGGCATTCAGCATTGAAAAAAATTAACACGGAGATGGGCCTTGGGCTTGATGACTGGGACATAGAATATTACTGCAACCTCTTCGTGAAAGACCTGAAACGCAACCCGACAAATGTGGAATGCTTTGACTTAAGCCAGTCAAACAGCGAACATTCACGCCACTGGTTTTTCAGGGGAAAATTAATCGTAGACGGAGAAGAGATTCCTGAAAACCTGATGCAGATTATAAAACAGCCATTAAAGGCAAATCCGAATAACAGCGTGATTGCATTCAAGGACAATTCAAGCGGTATTAAGGGATATGAGATTAAGACAATAATACCTGAGAATGTCGGAAGGCATTCAAGATTCAAAGAGGAAAAATTAAAATACCATGTCATCTTCACGGCAGAGACGCATAACTTCCCGAGCGGTGTTGCGCCATTCCCAGGCGCTGAGACAGGAACAGGCGGAAGGATAAGGGATGTTCAGGCAACAGGAAGAGGCGCTCATGTTATGGCAGGCACTGCTGCGTACTGCGTGGGAAATGC
>DOHC01000284.1 GCA_003535475.1 Nitrospiraceae bacterium | reverse complement strand
AAGGTCAGGCTTCAGTCTTAATGTCTTTGCCATCGCCTCTATGCCGTCTGACGCTATGCCTATAACCTCAATATTCGGGTCTGTCTCAAGCATCTTCTTTATCGTCTGCCTGCTGTAAGCCGAATCATCAACAATAAGAACTTTTATCTTTGGCTCTGCTGTCATAGCTTTATATTTTATTCCCCCCTACGGGTCGTAGACCATACCATTTTCACAAGACTTTCAGATGACATTGATACCGCAAGTTTGGGCGGTTTTTGATAAACCATATCATGTTTGAAGTGCTTAAGCGTAAAGGCTGTAGAAATATTCATTAGCGATTCCGCATGACCAAGCAGCAGATACCTTCCGTCAGTAAGCCTTTCATGAAAACCCCTGATTACCTTTTTTCTCGCCTCCAGATCAAAACATATTAGCACATTCCTGCATAATATCACATCCATTTCTCCTACGAATTTCACTTTGAAAGGGTCAAGAAGGTTAAGGCAGCTGAAATTTACAAGCCGCCTGACATTATCGTTTATCTTATAGAAATTGTCTTCATGTGTAAAATACTTTTCTATATAATGCTCCACAGTAGTCCTGAATGAATTCTTTCTGTATATTCCCTTTCTTGCATGCTGCAGCACCCTCTGGTTGATATCGCTGCCGAGTATCTCTATATCCCAGTCTAAAAAAAAACCTGCTCCAGCACCATCATTGCAATTGTATAAGGCTCTTCTCCGGTAGAACAGCCTGCAGACCATATCCTTATCTTCTTTGACTCCCTGTTTGTATTTTTGAGTTCAGGCAGTATCTCCTCACTCAGCGCCTTCAACTGATTCATTTCCCTGAAAAAGTAAGTTTCATTTACAGTGAGGACATCTACAATAAAAGAAAGCTCTTCATCTCTTCGCTTATCATATAAAAGAAGCCTGTAATAATTCCTGAAATCATTCAGATGATGGCTCTTTACTCTCTTGGAGAGTCTTTTCTCCAGAATGTATTTTGAATTGTCATCAAAATACATTCCGCAGTAATCTTTTATGAGGTCCCTGAGGAGTCTGAATACGTCCTCTGATAAGGGGATTATCTCCTCCCTCTCAAGCATCAAGGCACTCCTCAACAGCCTTTCTTACGACAGGGTCTTCTTCTTTATCCAACAGCTTTTCAAGTTCAACCCTTACACTTCCCTGCCTGCCGGCAGGCACGGCGCCTGCAGCAGACACCCTCGCGCCGAGAACCTCAACTGCCGCCATTCTTGCAGCCCAATCAGGATCATTAAGATAGGGCAGGATTATGTTTTCAATATCGTTAAATGGAGCAAGTGATTTTATAGCAGTCCTTCTTATCTCCTTATCATGCGAAGAAAGCATCCTCACCAATGCATTCCTTGCAGTTTCGCCGCCTATCCTGCTCAGAGACTCTATGGCTATAGTTACAACAAATCCGCTATGGTCTGAGAGCAAATCAACAAGCTGATGTACAGTGGTTTTATCGTCTAACTCGCCGAGCGCCTTTACCGCTGCAGTCCTGACTGCGTCATCAGGGTCGGTAAGCAAAAGAACAAGTGAGTCTGATACGCCTTGCCTTTTAATAAAGCCAAGGCTCAATGCCGCAGAAACCCTTATATCTGCATTCTCATCCGTAAGTGCAAGCGTCAGATATTTTATAGACTCGTCTGTTCTTATCATGGACAACGACTTGACAACGGCATGTCTTACTTTAATATTATCATCCTTCAGCGCAAAACCGATTGCCGGCACAGCCTTAACAGCGCCAATCTCACCAAGCAATAATACAGTATTTTTTCTCAGCACAGGATTCCTGTCGCCAATCATTTTGATTAATTCATCTGATGAAATACCTACTTTTCCGCACTCAGGCGGATTCGCCGAGGAGAAAAGATTGGATAATGCAGCCACGGTTGCTTCCTGCACATCTTCGTACTCATCAGAGAGCAGTTTTTTTATTTGCTCTACCGCCCTTAGATCACCTGTCCTGGAGATTCCAAGCGCTGCGAGCGCTCTTACATGCCCGTCGTCGTCCTTCATCAGTCTTTCAAACACATCATAAAAAACAGGTGAGGCAAGCTTGCCTGCCACATCACATATAAACCTCTGTTTGTAGAAAGGGCTTTAACAAGAGAAGGTATAGCCTTTCTGTCGCCAATCCTTCCAAGCGCATCAGCGGCAGGATATGATGTCCACAGGTCGCCGCTTTCAAGTATCTCTATCAGAGCGTTCACAACTACGAGTTCTCCTATTTTTCCAAGATGTTCAACAGCGGATGCCCTGACATTGTCATCTTCGTCTTTAAGCGCCTCAAGCATCAGCGGCAAAGATCTTTTATCTCTGAACTCGCCGAGCACATCTATTATGAATTTCCTGACATCCCTGTTCTGAGTATTGAAAGCCTCTATGAGAAATATGGTGGTCTTCTTGTCTAACTTTATGAGAGTTTCTATGGCTGAGTTTCTCGCGCCTGCGTTATCATCAATATAAAGAAGGGCAATCAAGCCATTGATATACGCCTCGACGGGATAGTCATTAAGCAGGATGTCAACTGCTGTCTTTCTCACCCGCCAGCTGACATCTTTCATTGCCTTAAGAAGCAATCCGATAGAGGCATCAGAAGCTGCGCCTCTCAGCCTCTCAACAGCTTCTCTTCTTGCCTCTACATCTTCACTATCAGGCAGATTTTCCGGTTCCTGCATCTTTCTCCTCTCTACCCATCGGCTATGAGGCCAGTGGATTCTTCTCGCCTCAGTCCGCACTCATCCGCCTGTGGCGGAGAGGAGAACGAGTCCGAGGAGGCAGAAAGCATTATCTTTTCCTCTGAGGTAAGAAGCCTTTCGATGTCAAGAAGTATTATTATCGTGTCTTCTTTTTTGCCAAGGCCTGTGAGATATTCGGGCTTTAAACCCTTAAACATTGCCGGTGGAGCGCTTATCTCCTCAGGACTAAAAGGGACTATCTTATCTATTTCATCAACCAGAAGTCCTATCTTCTCATCCTCGCAGCGCACAACTATTATCCGGCATTTTTCGGTTTCGGTATGAGCGCCGAATCGCTTTCTGAGGTCAAGCAAAGGGATTACTTCACCCCTTACGTTTATAACGCCTGAAATAAAATCGGGCAGTTCAGGAAGAAAATAGATTTTCTGCGATTTCAGTATCTCAACAACCCTGCTTATGTTGACGCCGAAATCTTCTTTCCCTATTTTAAAAACAGCAAATTTTTCCATACTTCCTCTTTTAAAAAATCAAATTTCAAATTGCGTGCTGTCATTCCTGCTGAAGTAGGAATCCAGAAAACAAAAAACTGGATTCCGCATCAAGTGCGAAATGACGGAAATTTAACTTTTAACTTTAAATGCCGACATCTCTTTTTTGAGCAGATCAATCTCGTTAAAAAGCGTTGTCAGGGAGGTCGAAACCTCTTCAACATCTTTTACGGTAGTCATCCCTATTGCCCTCATCTGTTCCATTGCGGCCGCAACGCTATCGTTCACTTTCTGATATCCTGATGTCGCTTCTCCTATCTTCTTTATCCGCTCATCTGCAAACTCAAGATTCGTTGATACCGCCTTTATCCCAGCTGCCTCTTCCTCGGCGCCGCGCTTGACAATATCCGCCGCGTCCTTAATATCGCTCACACTCTCAAGCAGATGAGCTGTCCCTGTCTGCTGTTCCTGTGTTGCCTTGGCGGTATGTTCCATCATCTTACGGATATTCTCCACTGAAACCGCAATCTGCTTTAGTCCTTTAGCCT
>DOHC01000239.1 GCA_003535475.1 Nitrospiraceae bacterium | reverse complement strand
GAGGTCGGCGGTTCGAGACCGCCCGGGCCTACCATTTAATACGCACTATTGCTTTCCCTGCAACAGCAGGGCGGGTTTCAGCATCCGGTAATCTTTCTCGTTGCCATGATGGTTGTAAGCATGGTGATAGGTTATATCAGTTCTTTAGCTCATATCGGTATCAGCCCAATGGGAGGAGGCATGAAGGGCGCCGGCGCCATTGCAGGAATAATTATCGCTCCGATAAATAGGACTGATTTTCAGTTTCATAGCAGCCGGAATCCTTTTTGTTATCTGGAAGATTATGGGCTCTCAGGAGAATTATGAGACGGCATATCGCTGTGCCGCATACAGCAGCGGAATTATCCCTGTTACCTCGGTTCTTAGTTTTATTCCATATCTTGGTTCTGTTGCAGGGCTTCTCTGGGGTTTTTATCTCATTATTACAGCATCAATAGAAGTTCATAAAATAAAATCGTCTCTGGCATCGACGGTGTGGGGAATAATCGCAGCGCTTTTTATAATGCTGTCGCTGTCAGCCCAGTATGCGGCAAGGAAGTTTGCAGGTGAATTGGCAGGGGAAGCAAAGGAGATGGAGAAATCAGTCAAGGACATGGAAGAAGCGGCCAAGAAGATGCAGGAAACGCTCTCAAATATGCCTCAAGGCAAACAGATGACGAAAGAACAGCAAAAGCAGATGGAAGAGTCAATAAAGAAAATGCAGGAAGAGATGATGAAGAATATGCCGCAGAAGCAGGAAAAGGAATAAGGGACATTTAAAAGACTTTCCTGTATGAAATTTATTGCAGACCTTCATATGCATTCAAGATATTCCCGCGCAACAAGCAGGGATATGACTCCTGAAAATCTCTGGAAATGGTCACAGTTAAAGGGTATAACAGTTCTTGGAACAGGCGATTTCACTCACCCGCAATGGCTGACTGAGATTAAGGAAAAGCTGGACAATTGCGGAAATGGTTTGTTCAGACTGAATAATAAATACCGGCTTAATGACATCCCCGCGTCCTGCTCATCTGAGATGTATTTCATGCTTACGGCAGAGATAAGCTGTATTTACAGCAAGAACGGGCGATTAAGAAAGATCCACAGTATTGTTTTGGCGCCGGACTTTAATGCAGCGGAAAAGATCAATTCAAGACTCTCAAAAATAGGGAATCTGTCGGCAGACGGAAGGCCTATTCTCGGGCTTGATGCAAAGGAACTTCTGAGGATTGTCCTTGAGGCATCGGAAGATGTAATGCTTATTCCGGCGCATGCGTGGACGCCTCATTTTTCAGTTTTTGGCGCAGCTTCGGGTTTTGATTCTCTTGAGGAGTGTTTTGAAGACTTAATGCCGCATGTCTATGCGATAGAGACAGGGCTTTCCTCTGACCCGCAGATGAACTGGAGGCTGTCGTGCCTTGACAGGATTACATTAACATCACACTCTGATGCACATTCGCCCCATAAGATAGGAAGAGAGGCTAATATTCTGGATACGGACGTCTCATATGCTTCAATCACAAATGCGATGAAAAAGAGAGGCGGTTTTACAGGCACAATAGAATTTTTTCCCGAAGAAGGAAAATATCATTATGACGGCCACAGGATGTGCGGTGTGAGCCTTTCGCCTGAAGAGACGATTAAGAACAATTATTTATGCCCTGTCTGCGGGAAGAAAGTGACAATCGGAGTTATGCACAGGGTAGATAAGCTTGCTAACAGGAAAAACGGATTCAAACCTGAAAATGCCCCTGTTTTTTATTCTGTTATCCCGCTCGCTGAGATTATTTCTGAGACATTGAAAATAGGCGTTAACAGCAAAGCTGTTAAAAATGAGTATTTTAAACTGCTTGAAAATCTCGGCAATGAATTTAAGATACTCATGGACTGTACAGTAGCGGAGATTGAAAGCGCAGGCTCTCCTCAGCTTGCAGAGGCAATATCACGTATGAGGAAAGGAACGGTAAGCATAGCGCCCGGGTTTGACGGTGAGTACGGCAAGGTAAAGATATTTGAGGAAGTTGAAAGGAAAAAGCCAAAAGGACAGGCAAGGTTGTTTTAACTATGCCACAGGAGGCTGTGTCTGTCTCTCTTGGCAGGTGATTTAAGTCTCTCTTTTCCTAACACGGACTCGCTCAATAAGTTTTAATCCATTCCGCTGTCTTCCTTAAAAACAGTTGTTTCAGCTAAAATCAAATATAGATATGGGAAACATCGCACTTAGAAAATTTTTCCACGCGGCCATCGTTGTTTTATGGGTTGCCACAACCGCTCTCCTTTTATTCAGGCATTACGGCTCAAATCAATCAGCTCCTTTCGCTGCGAATAAAAATATTTTCTCTGAAGAACTATACAAAGGGCAGTGGATGGGGCTTTATTATAAGGGCGAAAAAACAGGATATTCCTACAGGAAAGTTGAAAAGGCAGGCGAGGGGGTTAAAATTTCTGAAAAGACGAAGATGAGGCTCAATGTTATGAATGTTCAGAAGGATATAGANNACTTTATGCTTAACTCTGATGTGACCATGAATATAAAGGGAAGGGTGGAGGGCAAGAATCTTAAGGTCTCTATTGAAACTGCCGGTACAAAATCTGAACAGGTGATTGTATTAAAGGACGAACCGTCTCTTAATCTCTCGCTGATTCCGAATATTCTTAAGGAGGGAATTAAAACCGGAAAGAAACTCAGCACGAGTATCTTTGATCCGCTGACCATGACTCAGGTGCGAATTCTTATTGAGGTAGAAGGGAAAGAGCGGATAATGTCAATGAATATTATGCGTGAGGTTTTCAGAATAAAGGGTTATTTCAAGGGAATTGAATTTTCAGTATGGCTTACTGAAAATGGAGAGGTCTTAAGGGAAGAAACTCCGCTGGGATTTGTCATGATTAAAGAAAGCGAAGCTGATGCGATACAGATAGGGAAACCCTCCATAGACATTATCACACAGGTTGCCGTGCCGTTTAATTTAAAACTCCCTCCTGATACAAGTTATCTCAGGGTGAAGCTTTCAGGAATTAATTTAAAGGTTCTTGAACTTGACGGCGGAAGGCAGAGCCTTATAGAAGATATGCTTGAGATAAGGAAAGAAGATTTAAAGAAAGTGTCTCCGCACTCAGGCGGATTCGCCGAGGCGAAAGAAAGTCAAAGCGTCAAAGTAGATGATGAATATTTAGAGAATACAATGTTTATTCAATCAAAAGACCCTAAGATTGTGTCTCTGGCAAAGGAAATCGTAAGAGATGAAAAAGATACGTTAAAGAAGGCAAGGCTTATTTATGATTGGGTTTACAGGAATATCAGGAAGACTCCTGCGATAACGATCCCGATGGCAACAGAGGTGCTGAAATCAAGGAGGGGCGACTGTAATGAGCATACAACACTCTATACCGCACTTGCGCGCGCAGCAGGAATACCAACAAGGATTGCCCTCGGACTTACGTATAAGGACGGCTATTTTTATTACCATGCATGGCCTGAGATATTTATATGGCAATGGATTGCGATTGACCCGATACTCGGACAGTTTCCGGCAGACGCAGCGCACATAAGGATTACAACAGGAGATATAGACAAACAGATGCAGATTCTGGCTGTTATAGGAAAGATAAAGATTGAAGGGCTGGAGTATAGGTAAATGAATGCTTCCCTGATATGCATATTCACAGGCTATTTGCTTGTAGTTTCTTGCGGCTATTGGCTCAAGCTTTTGAATCTGAGACATCTAAGAAAATACGGTGATGTTGTGCCTGAGGAATTCAAGGATTATATAGATGCTCAATTATTGAAAAAGACAAGGGACTACACCTTAGAGCAGAGCCGTTTTGGATTCATAGAGTCCATTTTCGGAAACATTCTTGTTCTGGCATTTTTCTTCGGAGGATTGCTGAATATGTATAACTCTTGGATTGTGTCTTTCAATATGCCATTTGTTCTCTCCGGCGTGGTGTTCTTCCTTGCCCTGAGTTATGCAAATACAATTATTTCAATTCCTTTTGACCTTTATGGCACATTCAGGATTGAAAACAAGTACGGTTTTAACACAATGACATGGAAACTCTGGATAAGCGATTTCATAAAATCAATAGTACTCTCCACAATATTCATCGGCATAATGACATCAGGCGCTTTGTATCTGATGAAGGCAAGCCCTGATTTCTGGTGGCTATTTGTCTGGCTCTTTTTCCTCTTATTCAGTATCTTCATGATGTACATCTCGCCGTATGTTATTGAGCCTTTATTCAATAAGTTTACGCCGATAGAGGATGAGGAGATTAAAGGCTCAATAAGGGACTTAATGAAAAAGGTCGGGATAAAGATAAGCAGGGTATTCAAGATTGATGCGTCAAAGCGAAGCACACACACAAATGCCTATTTTACGGGGATAGGAAAGGTAAAAAGAATCGTGCTTTATGACACGCTTTTGAAGAGGATGGAAAAGAGCGAGATTCTCTCTGTTCTTGCACATGAGGCAGGGCACTGGAAGAAAAAGCACGTCCTTAAAATGATCATTGTTATAGAGGCAATGTCCCTGATAGGCATTTACATCTCGTTTTTGATGGTAAAATCAGGAATCCTTCTAAGGATTTTCAGTATTCAGAATGACACGGTCTTTGCAAACCTTCTCATACTGGGTTTTGCAGGAGGAATAGTATCTTTCCCGCTGACGCCTATATTCAGCTATCTCTCGCGGAGGCATGAAAGGGAGGCTGACAGGCTTGCTTCTGAGATGACAGAGAACCGAGAGGCAATGGCGACATCTTTGATAAAACTCTCAAAAGACAACCTTTCAAATCTTCATCCCCATCCCTTATATGCAAGCTTTTACTATTCCCATCCTCCTGTTGTTCAAAGGATAAGAGAGATTAGAGGACAGCAATGATAATCCTTGATAACATCTCCAAATCTTTCAACGCCACACATGCTGTTAAGAATGTTTCTCTGATTGTAAGCACAGGCGAGATTTTTGGCATTGTCGGCCCGAACGGAGCCGGAAAGACCACGACAATAAGGATGATGACAGGGCTTCTCACGCCTGACAAAGGAAAGATTATCATAGGGAAATATGACATTGTTAATGAATCAATAAAGGCAAAATCAATACTCGGTTATGTGCCTGACAAGGCATTTCTCTATGAAAAACTAACTGCGAGGGAATTCCTCATATTTATCTCGTCAATATATAGCATACCAAAAAGCGAGGCATTATCAAGGACAGATGAAATGCTCGAGTTATTCGGGATTAAGGATATTGAGGATGAGTTTATAGAGAGTTTTTCGCAGGGCATGAGGCAGAGGCTTCTCTTTGCATCTGCTCTTATTCATAGGCCTGAAGCGCTTCTCATAGATGAGCCCTTTATGGGGCTTGACCCGTTCGGCGTAAGGATGCTCAAAGGCGTAATTAAGGATTTAAGCTCAAAAGGGGTGACTATATTTCTTGCAACCCACAGCCTTCATATTGCAGAGGAGCTATGCCACAGGGTAGGGTTCATAAACAAAGGCTCTATAATCTCAATAAAAACAAAAGAGGAAATAAAGGGGATGGAAGGCGGGTTAGAGGGGCTGTTTTTGAAGATGGGGGGTGAATGAGGTTAAAGCAGAATATAATATTTTTGCTAATAAGCAGGACAGCCTTTCGCTTTCCAAGATATTTTTCGACAGTTCTAAAGCTCATTCCGCTACCCCCTCGAAACTCACCCTGCGGGTTCAGACAGTCGAGGCTGTGCCCGCTTCATTTCACTAAGAACTGTTACCGAAAAATATCTATGCCGCTCAAAGCAGCCCTGCTTATTGATGAATATATAGGTATTTAAAACAACGAAATGCTGTTACTTATAAAACCTAAACTTCTTTCACTGAAAAATTCTGTCAGCACGAAGGTTGTGCTCAGAAGGCTTCCGTTTATAGCGATTGGGATCGGTTTCTGGTTCCTTTTTTATATCGGCACCTACAAAGTTTTAACCTATGTCAGGGGGATTGAGTTTTTCGGTGAGATACTCTCAAGGAAACTCTTCTCAATGACATTCTTCAGCCTGCTTGGTTTTCTTATCCTGAGCAGCATAATCACCGCAATCTCTTCTTTCTATCTATCAAAAGATATTCCGCTTCTCCTGTCAAAGCCTGTTGAAATCAGGGATATATTGAGATTGAAGACATTTGAGGCCTTCATGAATTCATCATGGATGGTGCTTTCATTCATGCCGCCGGTATTTATTGCATACGGCATCGGCTATGGCGCGCCGGCAGGCTATTATCTTTTGGTTCTTGGATGTTTCCTTCTATTCAGTTTAATAACAGCAGGCATTGGCATCACAACTGCGCATATACTCACGAGGCTTTTCCCTGCTAAGAGGACAAGGAATGTGCTTTTCGGGATAGGCGTGGTTCTTTTCCTCTTGCTGTATTTTCTGATAAAAGGCGTTATACCTCAGGATATAAGCACACCTGAGGGTTTCATAAATTCCATAATGTCATTCAAGACCGAATCACCCATGATTCCAAGTTATTGGATTACAGAGGCGGTTTTCCCAGTTCTTTTTAAAAGCGGCTTTAATATTTTTTATACGATAATTCTTTTGAGCAATGCTTTGTTTTTTCTTCTTCTGTCCGAAATTGCAGGATTAAGGTTTTACAGGGTGAATACGGAGAGGATTCAGCCGTCAGGCGAAAGGGTCAGTAGAGGAATTTTAGGAGGATATTACCCTGAAATGAATACCGCAATGTTTTACAAGGACATAAAAACGTTCTTCAGAGACACAGGCCAGTGGTCTCAGGTGTTAGTAATAGGCGCGCTCATAATGATTTACGTCTATAATTTCAAGTCAATTCCTATAAATGCACTTTCCGGATTTCCTTTCATAAAGGAGATTATGGTTCTTGTTAATCTGGTCTTATCAGGGCTTGTGCTGTCTGCTGTTTCAGTGCGGTTTATCTATGCGTCCGTGAGCCTTGAGGGTCAGGCATTCTGGATTATAAGGACTTCGCCTGTTGATATGAATAGATTTATCCGGTCAAAGTTCCTCTATGGGTTCATTCCTGTTACAGCACTTATGCTTATCCTTGTATTCCTCACAAATCTCGCGATGGATGCAGAGAGGATTCTGATGTATCTGTCACTCGGAACAGTCCTTATGCTCTGCGTGTCTATAAGCGGACTCGGGACCGGATTTGGAGCAATGTATCCAAAGTTCAAATATGAAAACATAGCGTCGGTCTCAATGAGCCTCGGCGGCATGGCTTTCATGCTAATTGCTTTCAGCATTGTGATTGCAACATTATCCCTCGAGTCGTGGATTTTTTATGTTTATGATATTAAGGGAGTGATGGATTTATCAGGTAAGATTCAGATTGCCTTGAGCATGATTTTGATTATCCTGATAAATGCCGCTGCATTCTATCTGCCGATGAGAATCGGGGAAAAGAAGCTGCAGGAACATACAGGGATTTTATAAGAAGTGAAGTCACTTTCTATAATGCTTTAAGATCCTCAAACTCTCTCTTGAAATGCTCCATTATGTTGTCGTCATAGACGCAGAATTCAATGATTTCAAGTGAGGATTGAGGGTTTTTCCTGAGATAATCTGCTGATTCATTAACAAGAATTTTTGCGCACCTGTCTTTTGGAAATCCGAAAATCCCTGAGCTTATCGCGGGAATAGAAATGCTCTTTAGCCCT
>DOHC01000114.1 GCA_003535475.1 Nitrospiraceae bacterium | reverse complement strand
GTGCCAAGCTCCCCTTAAAGAGTTTGTTTATCACATAGGACTCTTCCGTATATGCCTGTCCTGAACCGTAGAATGCGACAGAGTTTACTCCGTGAGCTTTTATAGAGCCGCCAAATTTTTCCGTCATCAGATCCATTGCCTCTTTCCATGATATGCGGACGAATTTGCCATCTTTTCTTAACATCGGATATTTCAGCCTGTCGTTTGCGTAAAGGATTGGCTGCAAATAATATCCTTTAATGCAGAGTAATCCCTTGTTCCAGTTATCTTTATCGCCTTTTATTGCAACGACTTTCCCTTTTGTAACTCCGACATAAACGCCGCATCCGGCGCCGCAATACCTGCATACAGACTTTACCCATTTGTCAGCGTTAACAGTTGCGCCCTCAGCCCCTTTCGGCAGAGGCAGCTCAAGCCCGATTGCAGAAGCTGCTGCAAGGGCTGCTGAATACTTAAGAAGTTGTCTTCGTGAGATTTCCATGTTATTCCCCTCCTTTTGTATGGAATCTGAGTGTAATTGAATGGGCGTCATGGCATAAGAAGCAGGTTTTCATTTTCGGAGGCAGTTTTTTCTCTACATCTGTAACCTCTGTGCTGTGGCATCCTCTGCATTTGTATAGGTCAGGTTTAGCAGCAAAATTTTTATCTGCATCGCCGTGGCATACAATGCACTTCACACCCATCACTTCGTGTTTCCCTTTCTGCCATGCCTCTGCCTGAGATTTGTGACACTCAGAGCATTCCTGATTTTCAGCGGTCTTTATGTGTTTCTTTTCTTTTGCCATAACCGCAACCGGCAGGGTAAGCATTAAAAGTATAATTATTAACCGTCTCATAGAACCTCCATAAAAAAGTGTCAGTGTTTAGTGCCAGTGTCAGTTAGTGAAATTTCAAATTGACACTAATCACAGACACTGGCACTTCTACCAATTATTTACTTTGCTGCTGTTTTTGCCGCCATTGCATCATTAAGAATCTTGATGCCCTTCTGGGATGAATCAATAGACTTTGTGATGGATTCTCTCGCTGCATCAGGGTTGTGGAAGCCATCGGAATTCTCGGCAGTCCACCATTCCCAGTATGTCTGAGCTGTGTCATGGAGCTTTCTTGCCTCTTTCAATACATCTTCAGGAATGCCTTTAGATTTAGCCTTTGCAAAGGTGTCTATGAATTGACCGAGCAGAACTCAGCCTTTGTGAGTTTCCCCTTTATGTAATTCTGGATGGCATCAACCTGATATTCCGCCTCTTTTACTGTCCATCCCTTGTGGCAGTTGATGCAGGTATCTTTCAGCATGTATCTTGCGCTTCTCTGCCCATGAAATGTGATTGTCTTTCCATTCTTTTTTGCCCTTGGCATGTGGCAGTCTTTACATTCCACGCCTGCCTTCTCATGCTTGCTGCCCCAGAATGTCTCAACCTCAGGATGCTGTATCTTGGAGAGAGATGCGCCTGTAATTCCATGCTTAAAATCCTTAAAATTGTATTTTTCAGCCATCACTTTGTTGTAATCAAAGACATTTACCCAGTGGAAAAGGTTTGTCCTCCTGTCGCCCATGCCTACTGCCTTTCCTGTATCAGGTTCATGACCTGGGTTGCAGTTATACTCTACGTGGCACTGAGCGCACATCAGATTGGAATCAGGCTTGTTAAGTATTCCTATTGCCCTGAAGTCTCTGAACATTACCTTTTTCATGGTAATCTTACTGCTTTTTTCCTTGTCATAAGGGTATGTGCCTTCACCCCTGTCAACAACAGCTTCCATAAGCGCATCCCTTACAACCCTCGGCTGTGCCGAATGCGGGTCGTGGCAGGCATAGCAGTTAATGGGATGGTGCAGGTCTTTTGCAAATTCAACCACCTTTGATGTTCTGTCCCATTTAGCTTTTGGGTTTTTGTCGCCCATGTATGCCCATTTAAGGATATGATCCTGAGTCTTACAGGTCAGGCACACAGGATTGGCTGCTGTTGCTGTCTGGGGAATAAATGCCTTTTGCTCAGAAGTGGAGGGTTCTTTATCTATAAGAACTCCCCATGCAGACTTTTCAGCGCCCTTGCTGTCGGTTATCTTTGTCCAATCTTTAAATTGGAATCTGCCTCCATAACCCCTGTCAACAATCAGATGATCAACGAGCATGAATACGTGGCTTCTCGGTTCGGCATGTTCTTTTGTAAAGCCATGGGGCATCATCAGTTTATCAAATAGAGGAGACCTGCTCTTGAACGTTGCCTTTTCCACTTTTGCCTTTGACTCAAGGTTCACTGATACGAATGATTCATATTCTTCCTTGTGACATTTGCCGCATGAGGCATGGTCTGTCCTTGTAACGGGTTTCGTTGTTGCGCTTTTAAGATGAGCATCCAGTCCTTCATGACAGTTTGAGCAATTGACCTTTGCATGCTTGCTTCCCGCATGGAAATCTTTAATCTGGGAATGACACTGATAGCATTCATCAACTTTTACAGATTTTTCTGCAGGCATTGTCTTCTTAGCATCTCCGCTCTTATACGGCTTTGCCTTCT
>DOHC01000128.1:3558-5511 GCA_003535475.1 Nitrospiraceae bacterium | reverse complement strand
CCGGCAGCGATGGCCTTGACGATATCGCCGCTGAATTTGATGCCGCCATCGGCAATCACTGGCACATGATGCTTTGCTGCAGCCTTAGCGCAGTAGTAGATCGCGGACATCTGTGGGTATCCAGCCCCGGAAATCACGCGGGTGGTGCAAATAGAACCGGGACCTATTCCAACTTTGACTGCATCAGCGCCTGCCTTTATTAAATCCAGCGTCCCTTCCTGAGTTCCAACATTTCCGGCAATGACTTCTATGTTGAATTTTTTCTTAATCTTCTTTAAGACTTCTATGACCGACTTTGTATGGCCGTGCGCTGTATCTATTGCAATCACATCAGCGCCTGCCTTTACTATGAGACTTGCTCTGAAAATGGCATCCTCTCCTACGCCTATTGCTCCGCCAACCCTTAATCTTCCTATCTTATCCTTGCATGCATGAGGATACTTTCTTCTTTTCTCTATGTCCTTGATTGTTATAAGGCCTTTCAGGTTGAAATCTCTGTCAACAATCGGCAGTTTCTCTATTTTGTATTTGTGAAGAATCTCCTTTGCTTTCTCAAGGTCTGTCCCTGCAGATGCTGTTATCAGATTTTTCTTTGTCATAACATCTGAGACCTTTCTGGTCAACCCCGTCTCAAACTTCAAATCCCTGTTTGTGAGTATTCCAACGAGTTTTCCTTTTACTGTAACAGGCACGCCTGATATCTTGTATTTTTCCATCAGAGCCATAGCCTCTGAGATTGGCTCATCAGGCGAGATTGTCACAGGGTCTATTATCATGCCGCTCTCTGATTTCTTTACCTTGTCAATTTCGGATGCCTGCCTCTGCGCAGACATTGCCCTGTGGATTATTCCGATTCCGCCTTCGCGCGCTATTGATATTGCAAGATCTGATTCCGTAACTGTATCCATGGCAGCGCTGAGCAGGGGGATATTTATTTTTATCTTCTTTGTAAGGCTGGTAGATATGTCAGCGTCACTTGGAAGGATATCTGATTTCGCAGGGATAAGAAGCACATCATCAAATGTTAAACCCACTGGTATTTTCTGTTCTATCATCTCTCGCCTCTGAAAAAAATTTTATACATTTTACCATTTCTGAGTGAAACAAGGCAATCGGGATATATTCCAATAGTAAAAATAAAGCGGGAGCAGTAAGAATAAAAAGGCAGGCAGACAGATCACCTTCACTGAGCCGGGAGGTGATCTGTTTGCCTGCCTCTAACTTAAACTAACAAAAACCGTTAATTCGATTCTTAGCTCAGATGCTTGTTGACCAGCTTGGTCATCTCAAACATTGAAACTTTGCCCTTGCCTCCGAATACTGCTTTCAGATTTGCATCGGCATTTATCATCCTTCTGTTGACAGTATCCTGGAGCCCGTTCTTCTTGATGTACTGCCAGAGTTTCTTGGTAACCTCTGTTCTTGGAATAGGCTTGTCTCCTACAACTAATGCGAGGGCGCTGCTGATCTTCATGGGCTTCATGAACTGAGGATTAGGTTTCCTCTTTGTCTTAGCCTTCTTTACAACCTTTTTCTTTGTGACTTTCTTTACAGCCTTCTTTACTACTTTCTTCTTTGCTGCCTTTTTCTTAACCATACCTTACCCCCTTCTATAATTCTTAGCATCTTACTGATGCTATTGATACCAATTCTTAACTACCAAAATCCTACCAGACGCAACACATATTGTCAATAACTTTTATCAATAAAATTCTACCTGAATTTTCCGTCAATCATCTCAAGAACCCTGTGGCACTGTCTTGACAGAGATTCGTTATGTGTGACTATTACGAAAGTGATTCCTTTCTTTTCATTGAGCTGCAGTAGCAGCTTAAAAAGTTCTTCGCCTGTATGGGTATCAAGATTTCCTGTAGGTTCGTCTGCTAATACGACCTTCGGCTCATTTATCAATGCCCGTGCAACGGCAACACGCTGCTGTTCGCCGCCGGAAAG
>DOHC01000128.1:0-3462 GCA_003535475.1 Nitrospiraceae bacterium | reverse complement strand
TGATGAAACTGGAAAACGAAGCCTATTGATTTATTCCTGAAACCGGCAAGTGAATAATCATCCAGAGAAAATACGTCCTTGTTTTCATATAGGACAGTGCCTGATGTTGGTTTATCCAGCGTGCCCATGATGTGCAGGAGGGTGCTTTTCCCAGCGCCTGATGCGCCGACTATTGCGAGCATCTCTCCCCTACTTATAGAAAGGTCTATGCCGCTCAGAACCTTTACTTCTCCTGCAGGCATGAAAAAAGATTTCTTTAAATTCCTTGCTTCAATCAAATTATTCGCTCCTCAACCGTCATTGCGAGCGGAGCGAAGCAATGACGGTTGAGGAGCGCCACGCCGGTCAAAATGACCTCCTCGCAATGACAAGATACATTTGTATTACTCATACCGCAGCGGTTCTATAGGGTTCAGTTTTGCCGCCTGCCATGCAGGATAGAGTGTTGCAAGAAAACTTATTGTCAATGCAGATAGAGATACAGAGATGAAATCAATGAGCTTCATTTTTATAGGCAGGTGGCTGAGATAATATACATCTGCAGGCAGTCTGATTACATTGTTAAACATATAGCCGAGTATGTATCCGCCGGCAATCCCGATCAATGTGCCTGCAAGTCCTATGACAATGCCCTGCAGCATAAAAATGGCCATAATGCCTTTTTTTGTGGCTCCCATTGCCTTGAGGATTGCTATCTCCCTACTTTTTTCTATCACGTTCATTATAAGAGTGCCGACTATATTGAATGAGGCGACAAGAATTATTAGAACAAGTATGACAAACATCGCAAGTTTTTCAAGTTTCAGCGCTGAAAAAAGATTCTTGTGCATCTGCATCCAGTCCCTCCCGTAATACGGGAATGCAAGTGTTTTCTGAACCCGTTCCCTTACATCCTTTGCCATGTACACATCCTTAACCTTGAGTTCTATGCCTGTTATGCTGTTGCCCAGCCCGAAAAAATCCTGGGCATGAGAAAGCTCTGTAAGGACAAGGTTTGAATCATATTCAAACATTCCTACCTCAAATATCGCAGCCACTCTGAATTGTTTAACTTTCGGCAGCATTCCCATAGGCCCGATTTCTCCGATAGGAGAAATGATGTTTATTATGTCATTCCTGAGAACACCGAGACTGCTTGAAAGTTCTTTCCCTATCACAATGCCGGGGATGCTGTCTTTGGATTTCAGGTCATCAAGTTTTCCGTCTTTTATGTATTTAGCTATCTCTGTGGTATTTGCCTCAAGAGAAGGGTCTATGCCTCTTAAGAATACACCATGCGCCCTTTTGCCTGATGAAGACATGACCTGTCCGAGAACAAAGGGAGATGCAGAGACAACATCTTTTTCTCCACTGACTTTCTCCAATACTTCTTTGTAGTCAGTCATGGCCCCTCCGTAGCTGAGCACTATAATATGCGCATTTACACCAAGTATTTTTCTCTGCAGGTCCTCGTGAAAGCCGCTCATAACTGAGAGGACAACAAGGAGCGCCATGACACCGACTGCCACACCGCCGACAGAAATTACTGTATTAAGAGAAATCCCCTTATGTCTTTTTCTTGATTTAAGATAACGGAATGCTATAAAAAAGTGATATGGCATATTTTTTCGCATGCAAATGAATATATCATGAATCAGAGGGTTTCAACAAGAATCAAATTAATTACAGAACGTTGACCACCTATAGCTTATGTGGCATAATAACACCATGTGTAAAAAAATCCTGTTAATACTGCCGGTTCTTTTTATTTTTTCATGTGCGTCGATATTTCGTGCAGAGCCTCCCAAATCTCCTGATATTCCAAAAGAGGCTTATTATCATTATATCCTCGGTTATGAGGCAGAACTTTCAGGCAAATGGGAAAACGCGATGAATCACTACTCAGAGGCGCTTAAGATAGACCCTTCATCTCCTTACATCAGAACTCAGATAAGTTATGTGCTTCTGAGGAAAGGCAAGATTTCTGATGCTATTGCAATGACAGAAGAGACTGTGAAGGCGAATCCTGATTATGTGCCTGCGCTTATGCTGCTTGGCGAACTTTATAACAGCCAGAAAAATACAGACAAGGCAATACGGATTTTTGAGAGGGTGCTTAAGCTTGATAACACACAGGCAGAGGCATACCTTTTTCTTGGGGTTTTGTATGCTGCGGAAAAGCGGTATGCTGATGCAAAGGAAATCCTTGAATCTTTTCTCAAAACAGACACTGACAATGCTATGGGCATGTATTACCTTGGCCTCGTAAATATGGATTTGGAGGATTACGATAAAGCGGCCGAATATTTCAGCAAGGTTACAGAGATAAGGCCGAATTTTGATGCCGCATACCTAAATCTCGGTGTGATAAGCGAACTTAAGGGAGATTTGAAACAGGCGGAGAAGCATTATAAAAAAAGCGTGGAGCTTAATCCGCATAACACGCTTGCACAGGAACGGCTTACTCAGATTTATCTTAAGGATAAAACCGTTGATAAAGCCATAGAGCAGCTCAGGAATATGAGCATTCAGGAGCCTGCAAATCTTGATATACACAGAAGACTCGGATTCCTCTATATAGAAAGCAAGCAGTATGACAGGGCAGTAGAAGAATTCAGGATTGTCCTTGCAGCCAAGCCGGCGGACGTACAGATCAGATACTATTTAGCTGTTACCCTTGAAGAAGTAGGCAGATATAAAGAGGCGGCAGAGGAACTGAAAAAGATTATTGCCGTGGATCCAAAAAACATAGGGGCATTTCTGCATCTCGGCTTTATCTATTCAAAAGAAGGGCAGCACACTGATGCGGTAAAAATGTATGAAGAGATACTGAGCTTTGAGAAAGGCAAGCCTGAAGTGTACGTATATCTCGGTGTTAGTTATATGCAGTTAAAAGACTACAAAAAAGCAGAGGGAATATTCTCGGAGGGTCTGCGGCTTTTCCCCAACGATGCCGAGCTCCATTTCAATATGGCAGTGGCGCATGAAAAAACAGGCAGATTTGAAGATATGGTGAAATATCTTAGGCGCACTATTGAGATAAATCCCGAACATGCCGATGCCCTGAATTACCTTGGATACAGTTACGCTGATAAAGGCATAAACCTTGAAGAAGCCCTTTCTCTTATTCAGAAAGCTCTTAAGTTAAAACCTGACAACGGATATATGATTGACAGTCTTGGCTGGGTATATTTCAAGCTGGGGCGGTATGAGGATGCTGTGAAGGCATTGCAGAAAGCCCTGAGCATAGTAAACAATGACCCTGTAATCCATGAACACCTTGGAGATGTCTATCTATCTCAGGGTCTGGATAAAGATGCGCTGGATGCGTGGGAAAATGCGATGAAGTTCCACGAAAAAGAAGAGGGGCTTAAAGGAAGAGTAGAAAAGAAAATTCAAGATTTAAAGTTGAAAATCATAATAAAATGACAAGCCCTCTGGATTCCCCGATCGAGTCGGGGAATGACAAATTGGTAGGCAGGG
>DOHC01000201.1 GCA_003535475.1 Nitrospiraceae bacterium | reverse complement strand
CTCTGTTCTTGGCAAAGCGTAGAGCTATGATGGCGCAGAAGATTAAAATCTATTTTGAGGGGCTATAAAATGAATCTCAAACCCTACCCCAAATATAAACCTTAAAGACAGCGGGGTCAGGTCTTGTTTCTTGCAGACTGTCCCCAAAAAACCTTCTTTCCGTTTCCCTCACAGATTCCCTGTATCTCAACCTCTTTAGAAAGCCCGTGCGGGACAATGCCTCTAACCGGATTGACACAATATGTTTGTACAATTATACTAACATTAAAAGGAGGTGGACAATTTGAAGTTCGTTAATGTCAGGGAATTCAGTTCAACCGCGACTAAGCTCCTCAGAGACGATGTGGAAAAGGGCAATAAAGTGATCATCACCAAGAGGGGCAAGCCTGTAGGCCTTATTATCCCGTTTAAGGATAAGGTGGCGGTCGCCGAGGCGCTGCTTGAGGAGGCTGAGTCCTTATTGAAAGAAAGCGGGACCACAGAGTCCGCTGTCCTTAAAGCCCTTGCAAAAGCCAGGAAAAAGGTTTATGCCTAAGGTTGTGATAGACGCAAACGTTATTGTTTCTTCCCTGTTCGGAGGCACACCGAGAAAAGCCTTTCTCAAGGCATTGAAGACATGTGATGTTTATATTTCACCCGAAATCAGACAGGAGTTATCAGGACTGCTTGATGAGCTTGAAGACAAGCTCGGCAGGGCAAGAATCAGGCGGCTGCGTTCTATAATCATGAGGCTGGCTTCTTATGCGAAAGAGGTGAATCCCTCCAAAAAGCTTGCACTTTCGAGGGACAATAAGGACAATGCCTACCTTAACCTGTGTCTCGCGGTAAGGGCAGATTTCCTGCTGACGGGCGACAAAGATCTGCTCGAAATCCCTGTCAGGGAACTGAAATCTTTTGGTTTGAACAGACTTAACATAGTTTCTCCGAATACCTTTCTCTCTTTAGAATAAGAAAAAAGTGAAGCATCGGGGGCAATTCTCTCATTGTGACAAGGCGGCGTTTTCGATCTCCCTCCCTCACAAATTCCCCGTTATCTCTATCAACACATGTCCCTAAACAAGAATGACTTCGAAATAATTAGAGGTTACAGGGACTTTAATCTCGAAGTATGGGATAAATCTACTTAAGAAAAAGCTCCATCTGCGCGAGGCGCTCGCCCGGAAAGCTTATCGGGTACTTGTCGTCAAAACATGCAGTGCAGAAATTATGGGATTCCGGGACTATGTTCTTCAGTCCTTCAAGGCTCAGATAGGTAAGCGTGTCAGCAGTTATGAATTTTCTTATCTCTTCAACGCTATGTGAAGATGCAATAAGCTCCTGCCTTGTAGGTGTGTCAATGCCATAAAAACACGGTCCTATTGCCGGCGGAGAGCTTATTCGCATATGAACCTCTTTTGCACCGCCGCCCTCTCTAAGCATCTTCACGATCTTTTTGCTTGTTGTTCCTCTGACAATAGAGTCATCTATCACTACCACCCTTTTGCCTTCAAGAAGTTTTCTTACAGGATTAAGTTTTATCTTTACGCCGAAATGCCTTATGTTCTGTTTCGGCTCTATGAATGTCCTGCCGATGTAATGGTTTCTTATGAGGCCGAAATCGAATGGAAGTTTGCTTTCTTCTGCGAATCCTATTGCAGCAGGCACACCTGAATCAGGCACCGCGATCACAAGGTCAGCGTCAACGCCTGATTCCCTTGCAAGCTGTGCTCCAAATTTCTTTCTCATCTCATTAACATTTTTCTCGCCGAAGATATAGCTGTCAGGGCGCGAAAAATATATAAACTCAAATATACATGATGCCTGTCTCGGAGCAGTCAATGGTTTCATTGACTTTAAACCGTTCTCATTGATGATAAGGAGTTCTCCGGGCTCGACATCGCGGATATATGTTGCTCCGATAAGGTCAAGTGCGCACGTCTCAGATGCTACGACGTATGCGCCGTCAACCTGTCCGAGGCTCAGTGGCCTTACACCATACGGGTCTCTCACAGCAATGAGTTCTGTTTCCCTCAGTATCAGAAGGCTGAATGCACCGCTGACCTGCCTTAACGCCTCAATTACCCTCTCGTAAAAATCTCCGGTCTTTGAATGTGCTATGAGGTGTACTATAACTTCGCTGTCAGATGTTGACTGGAATATTGCGCCTTCTTTTTCAAGCTCTTCTCTTATCTCTGCGGCATTCACAAGATTGCCGTTGTGAGCTATGGCCAATGGCCCCAAGGCAAAGTTTGCCAGTATCGGCTGGACGTTTTTTAGTGCACTGCTTCCTGCTGTTGAATAACGGGTATGGCCTATTGCGATATGGCCGGGGAGTTTTTTCAGGCGCTTTTCGCTGAAGATATCGGCGACAAGCCCCATTGATTTATCAAGATGAAGATGCCTGCCGTCAGATGAACAAATACCTGCGCCTTCCTGCCCCCTGTGCTGGAGCGCATATAAGCCAAGATATGCAAGGTTGGATGCCTCAAAATGTCCGTAAACCCCGAAGACTCCGCATTCCTCGTGTATATCGTGGAACTTCATTTTTTATTTTAGCATATATTGAACTCTGGAGTCTGGTTTAGAGAGTGGGGAAAGATGAAGGTTTCTTATAGGATTTATTTAAAAATTAAATTTGAACAGTTTACCGGAAGGAGTTATTATAAATAAAAAGAGAAGGATATAAGGTTTGCGGTACCTTGGGCGGGTTAAACCAAAGGACTAAGCAAATAAGTAAGGGAGCCGGGTGTGTGATGCGGTGAGCAAGACTCCGAAAGGAGGATGCCTAAAACATCTACCAAAGGCACCCACTTAAAAAAGAGCTTATTGGCTTCCCGATCTGGGGCATCGCAATGAATATTCGGGAGCCATACAGGGAAATTTGGATATCGGCAAGTGCGTGGCAGAAGTTGAAATTGCCGACCCTTGGATTGTCCAATGAAGTAGAACCCTGTGTATGGCTCTTTTAATTCAACGTCTCTGTTAACCCCCTTGTATTGAATCATCTAAGATGTAACCAGAATTAGGAATGAGGTCTGATGTCAATAGTGGACACCAAATTACTCATGCCGCAATCTTTTTTTCATAGAACTGTTTTTCATAAGCAGCGGGAGATAGATACCCCAGCCGTTTCTGCTTTCTCTGTCGGTTG
>DOHC01000126.1 GCA_003535475.1 Nitrospiraceae bacterium | reverse complement strand
GTATTCCATATCAATAAACGAACAATGGAGAATATGCTTCCGTTTTATTGACGGAGACGCATATGATGTTGAAATAACAGATTATCACTGAGAGGTGTGTTATGAGCGTAAAGAATATTGAAACAAGACAGATTAAGCCGACCCATCCAGGCGAGATGCTTATGGAGGATTTCATGCCAGACTTCGGTCTTACTGCGGCTACCCTTGCTGAGAAACTGGGGGTTTCGCGCCAGACAGTGAATGAGATACTTCGAGAGAGACGCTCTGTCAGTCCTTCCATGGCATTACGGCTCTCCCGTCTGTTTGGGAATACGCCCGAATTCTGGCTTAATGCCCAGCGGGCAGTTGATCTCTGGGTTGCGCAGAAGGAAAACAAGACAACACTTGGCAGGATAAGGCCGCTGAAAGCAGCGTAAAGGTTTGGAGAAAAAAGGGGGAAGTGTCCCCATGTTTCCAATTAAATTACAAGTGGCACATTTTTGGAGGGAACAGATCCTCTGCACAGATAGTTATCCGAAATTAGCATAGCCCCAGAGTACGTGTAGAAGTCTACAATCTTGTGTGAAGAGAGTCGTTGGGGTGTTGAGGAAAACATAGGGACACTTCCCGTATTCCTTCATAGCCAGTTATTCAAACATAATTACGCTTTTTAATGAATCCTTTGCCTCTGCCGTCAACCTGAATGCCTCGGCAGTTTTCTCTATTGGGAATCTGTGCGTAACAAGCCTTTCAGCGCTTATGATTCCGCTCTCTATTATTTCAAGCGCATCTGCAGTGTCAGAGGGGCCGCAGGAGTAACTTGTAATAATATCTATGTCTTTAAAATAGAGTTCATTCGGATAAATAGTAAGTTTCTCATCAGGTCTTGCAGGAGTAAAAAATAAGACTTTTCCTCCGGCGCCTGCACACTCTATGCCCTGCTTCATTGCTTCAGCGCTGTTTGGGCCTACGACTACGACATCCGCCATTATGCCGTCTGTGAGATTTTTAAGAGCATCAATGAGTTTATCTTTTGAAACATCAATCACTCCGTCTGCGCCCAGTTCTTTGGCCTTATTTAATCTGAATTGAACCATGTCCGCGCCCAGTACCCTGCCTGCGCCGTATTTTTTTGCAAGCAGGACATTTAGCTGTCCCATAACACCAAGCCCTATAACAAGGATTGTGTCACCCTTTCTTACGCCGACTCTTTTCAGAGCTTTAACAACACATGCAGTTGGTTCTATCAATGTGCCGTCTTCATAGCTGAGGGTATCAGGAAGGCTTAGAGTATCATTTTCAAGATTAATCTTGGGTATGAGGATGTATTCTGAAATCCCTCCGGGAATTATCTTTGTGTTTTTCCATGTCTCGCACTGGACATAATCACCGCGCCTGCATAATCTGCACGTAAAACACGGCGCATGATGATGCGTAAAAACTCTATCGCCTACAGAAAGTGACGAGTGACGAGTGACGAGTGACGAGCCCAACTCGACTATTTCGCCTGTGGGCTCATGACCGATGACAACCGGAGCTTTTTTCTCTATATACCACGGCATCACATCTCCTGAACATATGCCGCAGGCATGTGTCTTTATGAGGGCGTCTCCCTGACCAATTTCTGGAATTGGAATATCCTCAATCCTGATGTCATTGAAGCTGTAGAGTTTGGCGACTTTCATGAGGTTAAACGTTGCTGCTATGTCTTTTCCGGGCAGCATGCAAAACCCGCAAAACTTCTATTGTGTTTGCTTTGACTCTGTAGGGAATGATATAAGGAAGCCCCGGAATTATCAGTTCCTTTGTCCCCTCTATACGCCCCTGCCTTCCAATACCCGGCTGATCTTTAATAAGGTCTACAGTTTTTCTAATGCGGCTGGCAACAGCCTGTGCTGCTTGAGGCTTATCGTTTGCAATGTAATCTCTAATTTCAATTAAGTCTGATATTGCTTCATCAAGCCATCTTATTTTCATTTGCGCTTTGGTGGTTTCAGTTCATTCTTGGTGCCCCAGCTATCAAGCCATGATGCAACTTCTTCATGCTCTATAAACTTTGCTCCGGGCTGGTCAGCTCTCTGAACTGCTTTTTTAATTTCCTGCACCTGCCATTCGTTTATTTCAAGATAGTCCTTGATAGCATTCCAAACGAGGTAAGACTTTGTGCGTGCAGTGGCTGATGCAAGCTTATTCAGCCTTTTCTTTGTCTGGTCGTCAATCCTTATCGTTAGTGTGGTATTCATAATACTCCTCCAAATATGTTACCTTGTGTTAATAATAACGCATTGTGTTACAAATTACAAGACAGCTCAATGCCTCTCCACAAACGCATCTTTCAGCCGCTTGTTCTGTCTTTCAAAAGCCTGCCTTGGATTCCTTGTATCGTTCATTAGGGCTATTTCCTGAGTAATAAGACGTGCAAGATTCAAAGTGTGGGTGTCAACCTTAGAAGATTCTCTCTTATAAATATGGCTTTTATCAATTGTTACTGCAATAAAACTATGGGATGATTGCATATTTTATCCCTTCGCCTTCCATGAGTTTCAGAAACGCATTTTCAGTGTCGGTCAGGAGATATTTCCCTGAGATTAGCTTTGATACAGGTATCTGCCGTTTTTTCAGGAGGTTATATGCCTCTTTTACATCAGCAGGCGTGAAGTGAAATACTCCCTTTAATGTTATCTCATCATAGTGAAGCCTGCTCGTATCATAAGTCACTGTTGTGCCTGTCTTGCATCCTCCGAATAAAATAACTGTCCCGCCTCTTCTGACATAATATACCGCTGACTGCCATACAGCAGGCTGGCCTGTGCACTCAAATACATAGTCAACACCTAATCCAGATGTAAACTTATCTACCATCTTTTTTATTTCTTCAGAAAATCCCCCCATCCCCCCTTTACTAAGGGGGGGTGAGGGGGGATTATTTCCAGGAGTAATTGTTAGAAAGGCGCCAAGTTTTTTTGCAAGCGCAAGGCGTCTTTTCTCAAAGCCTGAAATTATCACATCAGCGCCTTTATTTTTCAGTAAAAGAAGATGGAGAAGCCCGATTGGCCCCGCGCCTATTATCAATGCCCTGTCACCTTTTTTTATCTGCAATCCATGCATGCCGTGTATAACGCATGACAGCGGCTCAAGGAATGCAGCCTCTTCAAATGTCAGATTTTTAGGTTTGCGAAATACATTCTGTTTCACGATATGTTCCGGGAGCAGAATATACTCTGCAAATGCTCCGAGAACTTTGGTCCCCATTATATTTTCGCAGATATTAAAAAGACCCTTTTTACAGTATCTGCACTTAAGGCAGGGAGCGCTGTGGACTGCCATTATCTCATTGCCTTTTTTGAATTTTTTTACCCCTTTGCCTGTTGCCGCGATTATTCCTGAGAATTCATGTCCGAACACTCCGGGCATTGGAATTACATGGTGGCCTCTGCTGAAAGCCTTGAGGTCTGTCCCGCATGTAAGCGCTGCCTTGATTTTTACAAGGATTTCTCCGCGGGAAGGTTCCGGAACTTTTAACTCGCGAATCTCTATCTTACGCGGGCTTACTATGATATTAGCTTTCAAGATTTAAACTCCAGCTTTCCGCCCCAGACCTGGCCTATCACTGCGGCTAATACAAGCAGAGGGATATATGTCATATCAGTATTGGATAATATTCTTGCAAACAGGACAAAAGGTATCGGCAGGTGTATATAAAGAAACCATTTGAATGAAAACTTTTTTGCTTTTCCTCTCAAGTAACCAAAAGGCATGTTAAGCATGAATGTAAGGGAAAAAAGGCCTGTAATAATCGCAGATTTTATGAGCCAATCCATGCAGAAGAATAACCAAAAAAATGCGTAAAGTCAAATAATCTTCTCTCTGTGATAATTCAGAAGATGTTTGACATATAAAATATTTTCGTGATAGACTTTGAGCACTTTCAGAAGATGAAAACCTATCAGAAATCTCAGAGATATTTTAATCAGGCAAAGGCTGTAATTCCCGGCGGCGTTAACAGCCCTGTAAGGGCGTTTAAGGCTGTAAGCGGGAACCCTATTTTTATCAAAAGGGCGAAGGGCTCGAAGATATACGATGTTGACGGCAATTCATACATTGATTATGTGCTTTCATGGGGGCCTCTCATACTCGGACACGCACACCCAGAAGTAGTTAAGGCTCTGAAATCAGCAATAGAAAAAGGAACGAGCTACGGCGCTCCAACCCCTCTTGAAATCGAACTTGCAAACCTTGTCATTAAGGCATATCCGTCCATGGATAAGGTAAGGATGGTGAATTCAGGGACAGAGGCAACGATGAGCGCAATAAGGGTTGCGAGGGGATTTACAAAGAGGGATAAGACAATAAAATTTGAGGGATGTTATCACGGCCATGCAGACGGCCTGCTTGTTAAGGCAGGGTCAGGCGCAACGACCTTTGGAGTCCCTGACAGCCCCGGAGTTCCGAAATCCTATGCTCAGAATACTATAACTCTTCCGTTTAATGATCCAAACGCATTGAGG
>DOHC01000304.1:899-2575 GCA_003535475.1 Nitrospiraceae bacterium | reverse complement strand
AATCCGCAAGGTCACCTTCTTTCTCATCCCCACCGGCGTCGCAGCCATCCTGTCCATCCTGGGCACCGTTGTTATGGGTATGCCGATCCCGTATGTGCCGGCCCAGCTCCTCTGGATTAACCTTGTCACAAACGGACTGCAGGACGTCGCTCTTGCCTTTGAACCCGGGGAAAAAGGAATAATTGACAGGCCGCCCAGAGATCCTAAAGAAGGCATTATGTCCAGAATCCTGATAGAGAGAACAATAGTTGTGGGGCTTATCATCTCAGCAGGAGTTGTGTATAACTTCGTGACCGCCTTAAATCAAGGCAACTCCATAGAGAAGGCCCGTACGGTTGCGGTCACCACCATGGTCTTTTTCCNNTCCAGGCATGGAACAGCCGCTCCGAACTTCAGTCAATATTCCGTTTAAATCTCTTGAGCAACCCGTTCCTCTTTTTTAGCATGATAGCCGCTTTTCTGGCGCAGCTTGCCGTGATCTATGTGCCTGCGCTCCAGTGGGTATTCAGAACAGAGCCGATAACTATGGGTGAGTGGTTGCGGATACTGATGGTTTCTGCTTCGGTTGTGTTAGTAGTGGAGATTGATAAATGGATGAGAAGAAGGAAGAAGGTGAGCCCGCATGTTTGAATATCTCAGGAAATTTAAAAAGATTCTGATTTCGTCTCTTACCCTGATGATGGGCTTCGTCTTGCTGCTCTCCACAATAGAGCTTGGCTGGGTCATTGCAAAGGATGTTATTACGCCTCCGGTGTTTATCCTTGATATCAATGAACTGCTGGACATCTTCGGTCTCTTCATGCTGGTGCTCATAGGCGTCGAACTACTGGAGACAATCATGAAAACATATCTCACGGAAGGTGTAAATCACGCTGAGATTGTAATTTCCGTTGCGATTATTGCCATAGCCCGCAAGGTCATACATCCTCGATGTAAAGGACGTATCGGGCATTACTTTGATTGGGATAGGCAGCATTATCCTTGCCTTGTCGATTGGATACTTTCTTATAAAACATAAGCGGAATGGAAAAGAAAATGAATAAGGTCGGAATAGCGCAATAATGTTCAGGAAGAACACCCATATAATTGCCATTGGAGCGTTTCTGGCACTGCTCGCCATGGTGCATGTCTTTATTTTTCAGAAGCTGTCTCCCCGTGTTGTCCTTGAAGAACTGTACTACATACCTATTTTATTTGCCGCGTTTCGTTTCGGCCTGAAGGGCGCCCTCTTAACTTACCTGTTTGCATCGCTGTCATATCTGCCCTTTTTTTTCGGTTCATGGTCTTCGACATACCTGGATTTGGTTGACAGGGCGCTTCACTTATTATTCTCGGCTTTATTTGCATTCCTTGCCGGTCTATTTGTAGAACGTGTGAAGCGGCAGCAGAAGGAATTGGAAAGGAACCGCTATCTTGCAAATCTCGGCCATGTTGCCGCGACTATTGTGCATGATTTAAAAAACCCCTTGATCACCATTTTAGGATTCGCACGAAGAATCCGAGAGGGAAAAGGAAACACCGATACCGCCGCAGAGGCGATAACTGAATCAGCACAGAATATGCAAAAGATAGTCCATAACGTACTGGATTTTTCAAAGCCTGTTCAGCTGGAATTAAAAGAAGAAGACTTGAGAAACGTTATCAGGCAGGCATCTGAATCTTGTATGGCAAAGGCA
>DOHC01000304.1:0-893 GCA_003535475.1 Nitrospiraceae bacterium | reverse complement strand
GGTAACCTTGTCAGTTGACATCCCTGATCTTCCAGTGACTGTAGCAACAGACAGCTTCAATATGCAAAGGGCGCTTATCAACCTTATCAATAACGCTATCGAAGCCTCCGGCAAAGGACAGCATGTAAGGATTGCGCTGGTGGCCAGGAAAAGACTTGTTGCTATTACGATAAAGGATTATGGTTCAGGAATGGACAGCGAAACTGTCGAAAACATCTTCTTTCCTTTTTACTCAAAGAAGAGCAGCGGCACGGGCCTCGGAATGGCGATAGCAAAGAAGATTATTGATGGACATCAAGGCAGGATTATTATAAAGAGTCAGACAGGAAAGGGAACGGAAGTATTGATAGGATTGCCTGTGAGATCTGCGGGACATAAGTTATAAAAGTAATTCACAATATTAGTTTCTCTCTTGAATAAAACTGATCATCATTGAGAACCACATCACAAGGAGGTTGAGATGTTTGACAGTAACGCTATCGAAAATATCAGAAAAGAAGAATGGGCAGATCTCTATCGCAAGAAAAATCCAGAGGCTGATCGGTGGGCGGAGGGATTTGGTGTAATCAAGCACAGCGTGGAGACACAGGCAAGGGTCTTTTCTATGGCAGAACTTTTAGCCTCTCGCAGCATCCATGGAGACGGGGTCTCGTTCTTTGATTTGTTACATGCAGTTGATCGGGTGGCAAGCGCTGCCATGTGGCTTGTGGTTCACGAGACCTATGCAAGAAATGTCTACCTTGACGGACGTGATCTTCTTCCAGAGGACTTCAAGCCTTATCCAGATGGGCATACAGGAGGCGCCCTTAACATGGTGCCTGCCTACGCAGGATACATGGTCATTAATGCCATCACAGGGATTACACGCTCATGGATTATGGGGCAGGGGCACT
>DOHC01000071.1 GCA_003535475.1 Nitrospiraceae bacterium | reverse complement strand
AGGAATTCCATAATTTTAAATTTTGAGTTTTAATTTTTGAATTATTTAAAACTTATTGCCCTGTCGGCAATATCCCTTCGGTAATTCATTCCCTTAAAATGAATCTTTTCTATGGCATTATACGCTTTATTTTTTGCATCCTTTATGTCCCTGCCGAGCGCTGTTACTCCGAGCACCCTTCCGCCTGATGTGATAACTTTATTGTCATTAAATGATGTGCCTGAATGAAAAACAAAGACGTCATCCATTTTTTTGACATCATTGAGCCCTTCTATAACCTTGCCTTTTTCGTATGCGCCCGGATAACCCTTTGACGCTATTACAACACAGACTGAATGCTCCGGTCTCCATTCAAGATTGACGCTTGATAACTTTTCATCGGCTATAGCAAGGGCAACATCCACCAAGTCTGTTTTAAGCCTTGTGAGAACAGGCTGGGTCTCAGGGTCTCCAAGCCTGCAGTTAAACTCCAGAGCGTATGGTTTATTTTCTTTTATCATAAGGCCTGCGTAGAGTATCCCTTTGTATTTTATTCCCTCTGACTGCAATCCCTTTATTACAGGGCGCATTACCTTTTCCATCACAATTGATTCAATCTCCGGCGTAATCACAGGGGCAGGGCTGTATGCTCCCATGCCGCCTGTATTGGGCCCCTTATCCCCGTCAAAAATCCGTTTGTGGTCCTGAGCGCTTACCATCGGAAGTATTGATTTTCCATCAGTGAATGCCATAAAGGATGCCTCTTCGCCATGGATACATTCTTCAACCAATACTTTGTTGCCTGCATCCCCGAATGCCCTGTCTTTCATTATAAGTTTAAGCCCTGCTATTGCCTCATCAACGGTTTCTGCTACGATCACGCCTTTCCCAGATGCAAGTCCGTCTGCCTTGATGACAATGGGAGCGCCTTTCATACGCACGTAATCTTCTGCATGAAGATAGGAAGTAAATACCTTATACTCTGCAGTTGGTATCCCGCACCGCTTCATAAGGTCTTTCGCAAATACCTTGCTTCCCTCAAGCTGTGCTGCCTTTATGTTGGGCCCGACTATCTTTCTGCCGTTTTTCTCAAATACATCAACTATGCCTCTTGATAACGGCGCCTCAGGCCCTACAATCGTCAGGTCAATTCCCTCGTATCTGGCAAAATCAACAAGCGAATCAAAGTTGTTGTCATCAACGCTTATGCATTCCGCCAGCTCCGAAATGCCCGCATTCCCGGGACAGCAGAATATTTTATCTGTATGCCTGCTCTGAGAAAGTTTCCAGACAATAGCATGCTCTCTTCCGCCGCCGCCGATAACAAGAACCTTCATAATTATTTCCCTTCCTCTGCTTTTGTTAAATAATCAGCTATTGCGCTGTCATATTTTGATGTAAGCCTGAAGACTTTTTTTGCAAGTTCAAGCCGCGTCCTGTAACTGATGTCTCCCTTAAGCTCTTTCATCTCCTTAATAATGCCGCCATAGTCATTATAGTCGGTCACTACTGCAACGTCCTTAAAATTTTTTGAGGCGGAACGAAGCATTGTGGGCCCGCCTATATCTATATTTTCTATTGCCTCTGCAAATGTAACATCAGGTTTTGCCACGGTCTCTTCAAAGGGATAAAGATTTACAACAACCATGTCTATCAGCTCTATGCCGTATTCTTTTATATCCTCCATATCCTTCGGGTTGTCCCTCCTTGAAAGAAGGCCGCCGTGAACTTTCGGATGCAGCGTTTTCAGCCTGCCGTCAAGCATCTCGGGGAATCCCGTGTAATCAGAGACGTCTTTCACAGGAACGCCTGCATCCCGCAGCGCCTTTGCAGTGCCTCCTGTTGACAGTATCTCAACACCCAATAAATGAAGCGACTTTGCAAATTCAGCCAACCCCTTTTTGTTTGACACACTTACAACTGCCCTCCTTATCTTCGTCATTTAACCCCCTTTAATTAATGTCATGCTGAACTTGTTTCAGCATCTCGTCTCTTATTTAGACCCTGAATCAAGTTCAGGGTGACAATTTGCAGGATTTCATATATCCATCATCCATTAGACTTGTGTGCCTGCTGTCCCCTATTATCACATGGTCAAGAACCTTTATGCCTACAATTTCACCTGTCTGCATAAGCCTCTCGGTTATTGCTATGTCCTCACGGCTTGGCGCATGGTCTCCGCTTGGATGGTTATGTATAAAGATAACAGATGCTGCCGACTCCTTTATTGCGTTTTTAAATGCCTCCCTCGGATGAATGAGAGAATTTGTAAGCGTCCCCTCGGAAATCCTGCAGTCCCTGAATATCCTGTTTTTTGCATCAAGCATAGCGCAAAAAAGAATTTCTTTTTTGAAGTCTCTGACAAGCGGGTAATAATAAGAATACACATCATGACTTGAAGAGAACACAGGGCCTTTAGCATCACGTTCCATAAAGAGTCTCCTCCCTAATTCAAATGCAGCCTTAATCTGTGCTGCTTTTGCATTGCCGATTCCTTTAAAAAAAGCGAGTTCTTTTATTGACGCGCTTTCAATATTTTTCAGATTCTTTAAGGAATCAAGCATCTCCATTGCGAGATCCATTGCGCTTTTCCCGCCGCCGCCTGTCCTCAGTATAATAGCGAGAAGCTGTGCGCTTGATAGATTAGCCGCTCCAAGACTGAGAAGCCTTTCTCTTGGTCTTTCTTCTTCGGGCCAGTCCTTTATGCTCTTGTATGACATAAGCTTGAGGATTCTAACATCTTCGCATCTATTTTTCCAGCACGCAAACCCGGTTGAAAGGCTAAGGCTTTCTAATGGAGTAAATTGCAGCGACATCATCTTTAGGGATGCAAACTTTGCCCTCAGCCTTCTGCGTGCAATAGCTGTCTCCTTCTTCAAAATAATTGCTCCAGAAAAGTTTTCTGCCGCTTTTAAGCGTGATGGCAATATCGCGCGAAGACTTGTCCTGAATAACAGGCTTGTCCGTAGGAGTTCCAAATTGCTTATGGTATATATCTTTTATCTTGGTGATGACATCAAGCGCATAAGGGGTAATCTTGTCTTTATAAGACGGAAACATAAATACGCCGGCTATTATAGAAATAACAAGCGCCAAAAAAATTATGCAGCTTAAGCTGCCCCGTCTTCTGGGCATCGAGTCCCTGACAGGTTTAACATGCCGCGCCTTCTTCTCGGTTTTTGGCTTTTCATCCCCGTAACTTCCTGCCTCTAAAGTCTTCTTCTCTTCTTCTATATGCTCTTCCCTTCCCGCAGCCAGTTCCTTTTCGAGCTTTAGAGAGATGATTTTTTCAGCCATGCGCTCAGATTCCATTTCGCTTTTAAACAAATCCTTCATATATTGTTTAAGAGCCAATACAGGGTTGCCTTCAGGAACGTTAACCGACGCACCCCAAAGGTCTAATTCCATATCAGAGGCATTTTGATAACGTTCTGACGCCTCCCTTGCCAGCGCCTTTAAAACTTTAGCTTCAAGGCCCGAAGGCATGTCCATATTAACAGCTGAAGGCAGGGGTTCAATTCTTGCCTTTCTGATCATTTCAAGAGTGCTTACCTCAGAGTCTCCATGAAAGAGCTTTTTGCCTGTAAGCATTTCATAAAGCACAACACCGAGCGAAAAAATGTCTGACCTGTGGTCAACAGGCTTTCCCCACGCCTGCTCAGGGGATATATAAGACAGTTTTCCTTTAAGCATTCCAGTTGTTGTTTTTGAATGGGTGTTTGCCTTTGCAATCCCGAAATCTACAACCTTGACCTCACCCTCGTAAGAGATGAGAATATTCTGAGGGCTTATATCCCTGTGTATGATATTAAGATCCTTGCCTGTATTGTCTTTCTGTTTATGCGCATAACTAAGGGCAGCGGCAACTTCTTTTGCTATGAATACTGCAATTGCAGCAGGCACTTTCTTCTTTTTGTCGTTAACTTTTTTCAGTATTGCCTTAAGGTCTTTCCCCCTCACATATTCCATTGCAATAAAACAATTCTGCTCTGTCTTGCCGAAGTCATATATCTGTGCGATATTTTTATGGGTGAGATGCGCGGCAAGTTTTGCCTCGGCTATGAACATGTTAATAAACTCTTCGTCTGAGGAGAGATGGGGAAGAATTCTCTTGACAGCCAATATCTGCTCACAGCCTTCTATGCCTATTTTCTTCGCCTTGAACAGCTCAGCCATGCCGCCGGTGGCGACTTTTTCGAGCAACATGTACTGACCGAATCTTTCCATTTATGCCTACATTTTATCAGATTTTACATGCTTAAACCCGAAAATTTCAGTTATCGTTTTGCATTTATGGGGCATGGGCGGATAAAAGGCATTACCAGCACTACCTTTGTAGGACAAATGAAATATAATAAGCGGCATGGAAGTTTACTGAAAAACAGACATTAACAATCAAACCTAAATTGTGCTTTGTAAAGACTTTTAGACGCTTATGTCCCATATCAAATGAAAAGAATATTTCAAGATGTGCATTCAGGGGATAAAACAAAAAGGCTAATTATGCTCTCTTACACGCTGTCCAGCATATGCCCTAATTTTTTCTTCTTTGTCTTGAGATAAATAATATTTTTTTCGTGAGGCTTTGTCTCTACGGGAACTCTCTCCACAACCTTCAGGCCATAGCCTTCGAGGCCGATAATTTTCTTCGGGTTGTTTGTCATCAGCCGCATCTTTCTTACTCCAAGGTCAACGAGTATCTGAGCGCCTATGCCGTAATCTCTGAGGTCAGGTTTAAACCCGAGCCTTATGTTTGCCTCAACTGTATCCAGCCCCTTATCCTGAAGCTCATATGATTTTAATTTGTTAACAAGCCCGATGCCTCTTCCTTCCTGCCTCATATATAAGACAATGCCTTTTCCTTCTTTTTTTATGAGTTCCATAGCATTGTGGAGCTGTTCCCCGCAGTCGCATCTCTTTGAACCAAACACATCGCCTGTAAGACATTCTGAATGCACCCTCACAAGCACCTCGTCTTCGTGCTTTATTTCGCCTTTGACAAGGGCAATATGAACATTGCTGTCCATATCATTGGCATAGGCAACAGCCGTAAAATCTCCGCCGAATTCAGTCGGCAGCTTTGTCACTGCTATACGCCTTACAAAAAGCTCGGCCCTCATCCTGTGTTTGATGAGGTCTTTTACTGTAACTATTTTCATGCTGTGCTTTTTCGCAAATTCCGTAAGCTGGGGCACCCTTGCCATTGTGCCGTCATCATTCATAATCTCGCAGATAACGCCCGCAGGGTAAAGCCCTGCAAGCATTACAAGGTCAACAGATCCCTCTGTCTGCCCGGCTCTCTGCAGCACTCCGCCTCGCTTTGCCCGCAATGGGAATACATGGCCCGGCTTTGATAGGTCTTCCGTCTTTGTATTTGGATTTATTGCTGTGAGTATTGTGGTTGCCCTGTCAGAAGCTGAAATGCCTGTTGTAACCCCTCTTTTAGCTTCTATTGAAACTGTGAATGCAGTGCCGAAAGGCGAGGTATTGTCATCTGTCATCATCTGAAGTTTCAGTTCTTCCACACGCTCAGGTGTAAGTGAAAGGCATATAAGCCCCCTGCCGTATTTCGCCATAAAATTGATTGCCTCAGGCGTTATTTTTTCAGCTGCCATACAGAGGTCGCCTTCATTTTCACGGTCTTCATCGTCTACAAGGATGACCATTTTGCCTTTTGTTATGTCCTCAATTGCCTCGTCTATTGTATTGAATTTATATTTTTCCATTTTCCCTCGGTTTTAACTCTTACTAATCAGCTCATAAGTAAAGACACATAAAACTTTATCCGTCATGCCCGAAATTTTTAATCGGGCATCCAGTTCCTTAACTGTCTGGATTCCCGCTTACTGACTGCGGGAATGACAAACTGTGAGGTTTTACTTATGAACTCCTTAGTTACTTTTAACTCTTATCTTTATTAAACGTATCCCCCTTCTGTCAGCGCCTTCATAAGCCCTGAATCCTTTCCCTCATCTCTATTCAAAAACCTTGCAACATATTTGCCCAAGATATCAGTCTCAATGTTTACGGTGTCACCTGTACCTTTGAATCCGATTGTAGTGAGCTTTGCCGTATGCGGAATAATAACAACTGTAAAGCCGTCATTTAACACATCAACAACTGTAAGGCTTATCCCGTCAACAGCAACCGAGCCTTTCTCTACAATAAAATTCATTACCTTTGCCGGAGCGCTGATTTCAATCTTAAGCATATCGCCAATGTTTACCTTTGAACGTATGGTCCCGACTGCATCAACATGCCCTGTAACAAAATGGCCTCCAATTTTTGTGTCAGGGCTCAATGACATCTCAAGGTTAACCCTGTCTCCTCTTTTAAGTCTGCCCAGATTTGTACTGCGAAGAGTTTCGTCAGAGAGGTCAAAAGAAAGCAGGTCAGAGTTTTTCTCTATGACCGTAAGGCACACGCCGTTCACGGAAATGCTGTCTCCAAGTTTTGCAGCAGATGCCGCTTCGCGGGCCTTAAGTGAAAGGACTGCGCCTCCACTGCGCATCTTAACGGATGTTATCTCCCCCATTTCAATTATAAGGCCTGTAAACAAATCACTCCTCTACATCAATTGTAAAGTCAAAGGTTTTCTGATATATCCCTAATAGATCCACTTCTTCTGCCCACGCTGTTTTTACCCTCATGCCCCGGGTTGTCTTCATAACTTCTATATCCTCCTCTTTGAGAGGGATATTTAATTCCTGTGCCCGCTCAAATATCTGAGCCCTTGTTTTATCAATATCACCGGCAATGCTAATTCTTGCAATCTGTTCCGCATCTGTTCTAAACGATGTGTATCTATAAAAGGGCATTCCGATCTGGAAACCTGCGTACATAAGAAACGCAATAAGTCCGAGGACAAAGACAAACTTGAAAAATCCTTTCTCGTTGTTGAGCATTTGTGCCTTTTTCAATGTATCAGACTCCCAATCCTTCCGAATCTCACCCAGCTTTTTTCACTGTCCCATGACCAGTAAAGAATAAGCGCCTTGCCTTTTATGTCCTTCATATCCACATATCCCCAGTAGCGGCTGTCATAACTCACATCGCGGTTGTCGCCCATTACAAAATACTTATCCTTGGGCACTATGACAGGCCCGAAATTATCCCTCGGTTCAATCCCCATCGGCCGCATAGAACTATCTGTATGCTGAGCATACGGCTCATTTACCATGTTCCCGTTAACATGTAAAATTTTGTTTTTTGATTCTATTACATCTCCTTCCACCGCTACTACCCTTTTTATGAAATCTTTAGAGGGATTCTCCGGATATTTAAAAACTATTATATCCCCTCTTTCAGGTTTTTTGAACATCAACATCCTCTTGCCGGAAAAGGGAATCTTTGTTCCGTAAAGAAATTTGTTTACGAGAATATGGTCGCCTATAAGCAATGTGGGAACCATTGAGCCTGACGGAATCTTGAATGCCTGTATAATGAATGTCCTTATCAGCATAGCAAGTATAAGCGCGGTGATTATTGCTTTTGCATACTCCCATATTATCTTCTTTTTGTTTGTCATTCAGCGTTTCTCCTCATTCACTGTTTCCATATTATATTGCCTTGCCCTTTTCTGCAAGCCTGCCTGCGGCAGAAAATACAAGCCCTGCCGCGCCTATCATCCCTGCGTCATCTCCCAATAAAGACGGGATGATTTTAACTTTATTAAAAAGCGCCTTAAATGCCCTTCTTGATGCTTCCTTAATAGCCTCCTGCACATAGATGTTCCATGCGCCGATAAGTCCTCCGGTGAGAATTATAGCTTCAGGGCTTATTATGTTTATTATATTCGCAAATCCAATGCCAAGATACCTTCCAGCCTCCTTGAGCGCTTCTCTTGCAAGATTGTCTCCTTCAACAGCATGTTTGTAAATATCCTCTGCAGTAATCTTATAAATATTACCATGGCAGCATTCTCTCAATAGGCTTTCGTTTCCCTTTGCAAGGGCAGAAACCACTTTTGCATGTATGGCATTTGCCGCCGCATACAATTCAAGACAGCCGTAATTCCCGCAAGGGCATTTCTCCCCATCCGCATTAATGCTCATATGCCCTATCTCAGCAGCGCAGTCAGCAAGCAGCCCTTTATAAATTATACCGCTTCCAATGCCTGTGCCGAGAGTAAGAAGAACAAAAGCGTTAAACTCTTTGCCTGCTCCTACCCATTTTTCTCCGAATGCCGCGGCATTGGCATCATTTTCAACCAGTACCGGAACCGGAAATTGTTTGCCCAGAGACTCTTTAAACTTAACCCCTTCAATACCATGAAGATTGGGTGAGCATAAAACAACTCCTTCCTTTCTGTCCACAAGCCCTGCCACTCCAATGCCTATTCCCTTGACATCATCTGAAAACAGGTTTTCAACAGCCTTCTGAAGAGACTCAACCACATTAACCCTTGAGGGCTCTTTTATCTTCCTGATTACTTCTCCTCTGCCGGATATTAAAGCAGCCCTTAGATTTGTCCCGCCGATATCTATCCCTATGACATATTTTTCTGGCATACGCTTTGAGGTTTTAAAATGAAGATTTTGAAGTTTACCACAAAAATATTTGCAGTGTAAACCCGTTAGAAAGGAAAGGACAGGGTTTTCCACTGCTTTTTGCCGTGGTAAAGGCACATTTCCGATCCCTTGACATTTTCTTGACATACGGATGATTTAATTGGTAAAGTATCCTGCTTTATATAGGATTACTTAAAGTATAAAATTTATGAAGGGGGGGATTATAAATGCCCTCTGTGAAGGTGCGCGAGAGTGATTCTTTTGAGAATGCTCTCAGGAAGTTTAAAAAGCAGTGTGAACGTGAAGGAATTCTCTCGGAAATAAAGAAGAGAGAGCATTACGAAAAGCCAAGCGTAAAAAAGAAAAAAAAGGCTATTGCTGCGCGTAAAAAAGCTCTTAAAAGGGTAAGGCTTACTGGGGAGAGGTAAGACTTCTTACCTCTTTTCCCTTCTGACATCCGCACCAAGGATGGAGAGCTTTTCTTCTATTTTTTCATATCCCCTGTCCAAGTGGTAGACACGGTGGATAGTGGTTTCTCCTTCTGCGCCGAGCGCAGCAACAACAAGCGAGGCGCTTGCCCTTAGGTCTGTAGCCATCACATTCGCCCCTTTTAATCTCCTGACTCCCCGAACAGTTGCTGTGCTTCCTTTAAAACTTATGTCGGCTCCCATTCTCCTGAGTTCGGCAACATGCATGAACCTGTTTTCAAAGATTGTCTCTGTGATTATGCTTGTTCCCTGCGCTGTGCTCATTAATGCCATAAACTGCGCCTGCATATCTGTTGGGAATCCGGGGTAAGGCGCTGTCTCTATATCAACTGCATTAGGCCTTGCAGGGCCAACTGCCCGAACCCCATCCGCTGTTTCTTCGACCTTTAGTCCTGTTGCCTTAAGCTTTATCAAAAATGCCTGAACGTGTTCCGGCATGCATCCCCTTATCGTGATATCCCCGCCTGTTATCCCTGCTATGGCCATAAACGTACCAGTCTCAATCCTGTCAGGGATCACTTTATGGGTAAGGGGACTGAGTTCATCTACGCCTTCTACCTCTATAATACTCCCGCCTGCTCCCTTAATCTTTGCGCCCATTGCTGTCAGCGCATCTGCAAGGTCTATAACCTCCGGCTCTCTTGCTGCATTTTCAAGGACTGTCACGCCTTTCGCAAGAGATGCAGCCATCATGAGGTTTTCAGTCCCTGTTACGGTTGATATGTCAAAATATATTACAGAGCCCTTCAGCCTTTTTGCCGATGCCATAACATAACCTGATTCAAGTTCTATTTTTGCCCCCATCTTCTCAAGTCCCATAAGATGAAGGTTTATCGGTCTTGCGCCTATAGCGCATCCTCCGGGCAGAGAAACCTTTGCGCGGCCAAATCTTGCCAGCATGGGCCCAAGCACAAGCACGGATGCTCTCATTTCCTTAACAAGCTCATACGGCGCTTCAAGATTCTTTACCTTGTTCATTGCTATGACTGCTTTGTGCGGCTCGTAATGAAACTCCGCGCCCATGTTCTCAAGGAGCCTGCCCATTGTCTTTATATCCCTAAGGTCAGGGACTCTGGTTATTGTGTGCTCTCCGGGCGCAAGGAGTGTGGACGCTATAACAGGCAATGCTGCGTTCTTTGCCCCACTTATCTCAACCTCACCCTTAAGTCTTTCCCCGCCTTTTATAATCAGTTTATCCATAGAGATTTATCATATCATAAAGCCGAATAGCGGTGAATGGGTTTATTGAATGAAGAATCCGGTTGTAAAGATTTCCTTCATTCGTATTTAAGTTGATGATCATAAATTTTATCTCTAAAATGCCTCTTACTCTCTCTTGTCCGTCATGCCCGAAGTTCTTAATCGGGCATCCAGTATATTTGTTTTATCTGGATTCCCGCTTACTGACTGCGGGAATGACATTGAGGAACCTTTCGTAACACAAAATAGTCTTATGGTCATTATTTCACTTTTTCAACTTTTTTACGAAAGAACCAAAGATTTTGAGGCGCATATGCCTGCCAAGAGAGTTATGGGTGGATAAATAGGAGGCTGTGTTTGGATTAAGGCAAGATTCACGGGTCTGTCAGAATAGGGGCTGAAGTCTCTCGGAGCGGATAGCCCCGCATAACAGCTTGGGATAACCGGATATATTGTATTAGCGCCTGCAATCTGTAAAGGTAGTTTAATACTGCCGAAAGACAGACACAGCCTCCTGAGTAAAATCGCATTGTTTTGTAAAGCTTTTTCAGCACACATGCCTGCCATATAAATGAGTGAACCGCATTTTTGGGTTATAATAAACAATGCTGTTGTCATCGATAGATGTTGGTTCAAATACAATCAGGCTGCTTATCGGCAGAGTGGAAAACAGAAAGATTACCCGTCTCAGGACAGGGATGGTAATTACCCGTCTTGCCGCAGGCATTGGCGAGACAGGATTACTGAATGCAGACAACATGGAAAAATCAGTATCTGTCCTGAAGGCGTTTTCGGATATTATTTCAATCTACGGAATCTTGCATGTAAAAGCTGTCGGTACAAGCGCATTAAGAGAGGCGAAAAATTCAGAAGAATTCATGCGGAGGGTTTTATCGGAAACAGGAATAAATATAGAAGTGATTTCAGGCGAAGAGGAGGCGGAACTTACAGCGCGGGGTGTTATATTTGACCTGCCGGAGACGGATTCGTCTCTTATTGTTGACATCGGCGGCGGAAGCGCTGAATGGATTTTCTGCCGGAATTCATCACCTGTTGAAATGGGGACAATTCCGACAGGCGTTGTAAAGCTCTTTGACAATCACATAAAATCAGACCCTCCGTCAAAAGCTGATACTGTCTCGCTGAGAAGGGAAACGGAGATTATTTTAAGCAGGATTAAAACGCAGATGGGGCATCTCATAAACAGCAGGGCAGTTTTTATCGGAACAGCAGGAACTATTACGACGCTTGCATCTATTGACATTGGGCTTGAGAGTTACGACCATGAAAAACTTCACAGGCATAATATCTCTTTAGAAAAACTCTATGATATTTCAGGGAGACTTATAAGCATTCCTCTCAGTGAGAGAAAAAAGATGATTGGGCTTGAGCCGGAAAGGGCAAACTTGATTATCCCAGGCATACTCTTTACAATTAATATCATGGAGTTATTCGGATTTGATAATATTCTTGTGAGCGACGACGGACTGCTTGAGGGTGTACTAATAAAACTTTCTGAAAGGGTTTCATAGTTTAAACTTTATGGAACAGGTATTTAAAAGACCGATAAGCCTTAAACCTGTGCCTTTCAGGTTCTGCCCGGGCTGTGGACACAGCCTGATACACAGGATTATTGCAGAGTGCATAGACAATCTTAATATCAGGGAGAAAGTTGTAGGAATTGCGCCTGTCGGATGCGCTGTTTTTGCTTATGACTATTTCAACTTTGACATTCTTGAGGTGGCGCACGGAAGGCCCCCTGCAGCAGCTACAGGGCTGAAACGGGTAATGCCCGATAAGATAATATTTTCATATCAGGGTGACGGAGATCTTGCTGCAATCGGCACTGCAGAGATAATCCATGCCGCAAACAGGGGTGAGAACTTCACTGTGTTTTTTGTAAACAATGCCACATACGGCATGACAGGCGGACAGATGGCTCCGACAACGCTTATCTCGCAAAAGACTACCACCACGCCGAGGGGCAGAGATGTTAAGACATCAGGTTATCCTCTGCGTGTTTCTGAAATGCTTGCAACTATTGAGGGTGTTTCGTTTATTGCAAGGAACTCGGTTGACTCTGTAAAAAATCTTATGACGACAAAGAAAAATGTTGAGAAGGCATTCAGGTATCAGATGGAGGGCAAGGGATTCAGCTTTGTGGAGATATTATCTCCCTGTCCGACTGACTGGGGAATGTCTGCTGAGGAGTCCATAGACTGGATGCGCTCTGAGATGATGGCTGTTTTCCCTCTCGGGACATTTAAGGATAAATATAGTTCAAATGATCAGAATGGTTAGAAAGGCAGGATATAGCATTCTCGCTCATTCTCGTCCCGATAAAATCGGGACTCCTAGGATTTTGCCTCTTTATTATTTACATAATTTTAGGAATATCGGCAAAAAAAACCGCTCAAATACTATATCTTGCCTTTCTCAAAATAGCTGTAAAACAAGGAGACGTGATTCTGGAACATAAGATAATGGTAGCAGGATTTGGAGGGCAGGGCATTCTGTTTCTCGGCAAACTGCTTGCATACAGCGGGATGCTTGAAAACAAAGAGGTTACATGGTTTCCTTCTTACGGAGCTGAGGTGCGAGGCGGCACTGCAAACTGCACCGTTATTATCTCTGACGAGATGATAGGCTCTCCGGTTGTCAGGAATCCTGAAATTCTTATTGTCATGAATGAGGCTTCTCTAAATAAATTTCAACCGAGGCTGAAGAATGGCGGAATTTTAATGTTTGATTCGTCTCTTATAAAAAAACCGGAACTGCGCTCTGATGTGCGAGTTGTTGATGTCCCTGCAAGCGAAATAGCTGCCTCAATCGGAGGCACGAAATGCGCCAACATGGTAATGCTCAGCGCCTTGCTTGCGGAGACAGGGATAATAAAAGAAGAATCAGCAGTCAATGCGCTTGAAGAGCTTACACCTGCAAAAAGGAGAAAGGCTCTTGGCTCAAATAAAGAGGCGATAGCAAAGGGCAGGAGATATATTGAAGATAAGAAAAGCAAAAATATCTGACATCAAAGAGGTTCAGCGGCTTATCAACGAATTTGCAAAAAAAGAGGAGATGCTGCCGCGTTCCTTAAATGACCTCTATGAAAGCATCCGAGACCTTTTTGTATGCGAAGACCGCGGGCAGATAAAAGGAGTAAGCGCGCTTCACATATTATGGGATGACCTTGCGGAGATAAGGTCGCTTGCTGTTGCAGAAGGATCAAGGGGCAGGGGCATAGGAAATAGACTTTTGAAAATATGTCTCAAGGAGGCAAAAGGACTCGGCATAAAAAGGGTGTTTGCTCTCACTTATCAGCCTGAGTTTTTCAGAAAGAACGGATTTAAATCCATTGATAAATCAAAACTTCCTCAGAAGATATGGGGAGACTGCCTCAGATGTCCCCGTTTCCCTGAATGCGATGAAGACGCGGTGATAATTGAGCTTTAATCTTATACAGGCAAATAAGAGAAACATTTCAAATCTTCAAAGTGGAATCTTTAAGGGATTATTTCAAGTCAGACAGTATGACTCTTACGATATCTCCTACCTTAATATCAAATGCCAAAGATGCATTGCCTTTGTAGGTGAAGAGTTCAAGATATTCTGTGCTGTTTACCAAGGCATAAAGTCCTTTGTCCTGAACCTGTGAATAGTGGCTTCTAAGTTCTGTATGCCTTTCCTTTGCAATAATCTTTAATTTTCCTTCGGGATTGATGCTGTAAAGCATGTTCAAATCCAATGCTTTTATATTGGTTATTGCATTGCCAAAACAGTCTATGTATATGACTTCTCCTTCTACAGTTTTTTCTTCAGGCCTTGATGCAGACGGAAAATGCAGGGTTACATAATCGGTAATTGCTTCTCCGAACTTTGCCGGCTCTATGCCTTTTGTGAGCCATGCAGCAGATGGGGCAAATATATCCCTGCCGTGAAATGTCGGGCCTTTGTAGGGCATAAAATAATGCTCTGATGTCAGATGAATCACCTTAAGAGTTTCATTTTTTGAGCTGTATATAAGTGAAAAGACGCCATTATCAGGGCCTATGAAATAAGCATGGTCTGTTATAACAAGTATCGGGCGCCTGTTTGAACCTACGCCGGGGTCAACAACCACGACATGAACTGTTTTCGGCGGGAAGA
>DOHC01000072.1 GCA_003535475.1 Nitrospiraceae bacterium | reverse complement strand
ATGGTAAATGATTTATTGACTATTGAAGTCTATCAGAATTAAGCAAGAAGGGCGAGAATATCTTCAATCTCCCATAGCCTGTCAGTAACCCCCGCCTCCATTGCGGGTGTAACTCTCAGTGTTTGATGAATCCGGCAGAAATTGTAATACATAAAATGAAGGGCTACAGCATGACCGAGGTTCTCTACCTTCTTTGAGAAAGCATTTGTCAGTCTGGTAAACCTTCTCATGGACATCCTCATGGTAAGGTTTTGTCTTTCAACGTACGAAGTAGAAACGTCCTTATTGTTCGGCTTTCCTTTAATCCGTACCTTTTCTGTGCCTATACATCTTGCAGGGCTATATCTTTTCTCTGTGTCGTCAGAAGTGCCGTAGAGCTTGATAAGCATACTGTAGTCGATCTAACTCCCGAAAGCACTCTCAACAGAATCAAGATACATCTTGTGACCGTCTGTGGTAAGCTGAACTTTGTTCTTTAACCTTACTGGCTAAGTCTTTCATAAATACCGTGGCATTCGGCAAATCACGCCTTCCTATATGCCATGAGGGAACGAGCTTTGAATCAGCGCATATAGCTGTGAACGTCCAGACATCACCGAATCCAAATTCACCCTGTTTATCTTCCGGTACGTTCTTTTCTTTTGCATAGACAAATGACCATATCTCGTCACACTGGATACGCTTACAAGTCAGATCGCGGAGGACTCTATCCTGATATTCCTTGCAGGCCGTACCTACGCTGACTAAAAGTTTCAATACTGTTTTTAAATCCGCTCCGGTCATTCTGCAAGTTGCCCGGATAGAATTTCCCTCTATGAGAGCGGCTATTATCTGTTTTTGTTTTTCTGTTTTTAGCTTATTCATGATTATATTATACTTGACCGCTCAAGCATTGTCAAAAGAAAAATTTACTATAAATAACCCTATCATGCACCCTTCTGCCATTCACTTGACAAAGTAGCACCTTAACTTGTAACATTTACCGTATTACTTGTAGGTAATGGAGGTTTTATGAGTACGACAAATAATGATTTTGATGCTTTGTCTTTACGGGTAAGCACTGTCTTTAGCCCTGCTGCTCCGATCAATCTTCAAGAATTGTTTGCTGGTCGTATGGAGCAATTAAACAAAATCGCAGACGTTATAAACCAAAGAGGCCAGCATGCAATAGTTTTTGGAGAAAGAGGTGTCGGTAAAACCTCTCTTGCAAATATCATTACCGCTATATTTCGGCAAGGTAACTTTTATACCGTAAAGGTTAATTGCGATTCATCTGATAATTATGAATCTACGTGGCGTAAAGTTTTCGCTCAAATAAAGATTTCTAAGAAAGACTTTTCAATGGTTTTTGGGAAGAATCCTCAAGTTGAACTTTTTGATATCACAGAACACTATTCGATATTAACCCCCGAAAATATAAGACAAATACTTATTACACTATCGGAACAGGCAGCTTTATTGATAGTCCTGGATGAATTTGATCGAATAAATGATCAAATATCAAAAACAATGCTTGCTGATACGATAAAAACATTATCCGATGAATCGATCAATGTTACATTAACATTGGTAGGCGTTGCTGACAGTGTTGATGAACTTATTGATCAACACCAGTCTATAGAACGAGCGCTTGTTCAAATTCAAATGCCACGCATGTCTCAATCCGAATTAAATGAGATATTTGATAAAGGACTTCCCAAGCTGGGTATGACTATAGATGATAATGCAAAGAATCGCATTTCTCATTTATCACAAGGCTTGCCTCATTATACTCATTTAATGGGCTTGCACTCAGCGAGACAAGCTCTACTCGAAAAAACAAAAAATATCTCCTTAAATCATGTTAAAAAAGCGATAGAGAAGTCTCTCTCGGAAGCACAAGAATCAATTCAGAGAGGTTATCATAAGGCAATTATGAGTCCTCAACGGGATAATATTTTCAAGGAAGTATTGTTGGCTTGTGCACTTGCGAAATCAGACAATTTGGGATATTTTGCACCCGCAGATGTGAGAGAACCTTTAAGGAAAATAAAGAACAAATCATACGAGATCGCCAGCTTTGCGAGGCACTTATATGATTTTTGTGAAGCTGTGCGAGGTCCAATATTGCAAAGAACAGGGAAAAGAAGAGGCTTTAGGTATCGTTTCATAAATCCACTCATGCAACCGTATGTTACGATGCAAGGATTTGCAACAGGACTTTTAAGTGAGGATTTTCTATCTTAGTGCTACTTCTGCCATCGTATTTGAGCCGCCTTGCGTGCTATTTCTTTGCGTTCTTTAGGAGATAGCTTTTCTGCCCGTGCCTTGCCGCCCTTTAATCCACCAAGACGGCCAAGGGCAACAGCGGCGGTATTCTTCTCTCTGACTGCGGGAAGGTTCTCTTTGGTAGGTTCAGGCAACAATTCTTCATGGGTTGCCCTGGCTACAATAGATTTGGCGAGGATGTTAATATCTGCTTCTGCTTTTGGTTGTTTCTTCTTTTTGTCCATGCTTTCAGGATAGCATGAACGGTCAAGCATTACAAGAGAACAGAAATTTCAAAATCCATCACTACCGATTATTGGGGAAGACTCCGAGTCG
>DOHC01000258.1 GCA_003535475.1 Nitrospiraceae bacterium | reverse complement strand
ATGCGGTTCGCAGATTGAGGGGAAGGACAGAGGAAGAAGCGCAGGAAACAAACTCGCCGCAGGCGAGTAAATAGCGGAGGAGTTAAATGAGGATAGAGGATTTAAAGCCCGCAGATGGCTGCAGAAAAAGAAATAAGAGGGTAGGCCGTGGAATAGGTTCAGGTCATGGCAAGACATCCTGCAAGGGGCATAAAGGGCAGAAGGCGCGCTCCGGCGGCCGAAAAGGAGCAGGTTTTGAAGGCGGGCAGATGCCGTTGCAGAGGAGAATCCCCAAGAGAGGTTTTAAAAATTATTTTGCTAAGGAATATGCAGTAATAAACCTGAAAGACCTTGCTAAGATTGAAGGCGTTGACGTTATTACGCCTGAGGTCCTACTTGACAGAGGGATAATAAAGAAGGTCAGGGATGGCGTTAAGGTCCTCAGTGGTGGCGAGATAAAAAGGCCAGTTACAGTAAAGGCGGATATATTCAGCGCTGCAGCTGCAGCCAAGATTGCCGCTGCAGGCGGCAAGGCAGAAACAATCTAACATTTAAAATGCAAAATTCAAATCTCAAAATTCAAAATTATGGAATTTCTTTATTTTGCATTTTGATTTTTAAGTTTTTAATTTAACTATGGGAGTCCTTTCAAATTTTCAGAATATATTCAGAGTTCCTGAGTTAAAAAACAGGGTTCTCTTTACGCTTGCGCTCCTTATTGTATACAGGACAGGAGGCCATATTCCGACCCCGGGCATAAACGGCGAGGCACTGAGCAAATTCCTTGCTGAAAGCGGCGCCGGCGCTCTTATGGGGTTCTTTGATATGTTTTCAGGCGGCGCGCTTTCAAGGGTTGCCATATTTGCCCTTGGGATTATGCCTTATATAAGCGCCTCGATTATTTTTCAGCTCCTGACAGTTGTTATACCTGCAATCGGTAAGCTTGCCAAAGAGGGAGAAGCCGGCAGGAAGAAGATTACCAGATATACGAGATACGCAACTGTAGTTATTGCAGCAATACAGTCTTTGGGAATATCCGTCGGCCTTGAGAGCATGGCAGAGGGTTCATTCATTCAAAACCCCGGCTGGTCATTCAGATTGGTTACAATGATAACCCTTACATCTGGTACAGCATTCATAATGTGGCTTGGAGAACAGATCACAGAAAGAGGGATAGGCAACGGCATATCTCTTATAATTTTCGCAGGCATAGTCGCGCAACTTCCAAATGCGGTAATCAGCACATATCAACTGTTAAAAGCAGGAGAACTGTCAATCTTTTTTCTTATATTTTTACTGGCGATGATGGTTGCTGTTATCGGTGTGATTATATTTATTGAGAGAGGGCAGAGAAAGATACCTGTTCAATATGCAAAGCGGCTTGTCGGCCGCAAGATATACGGCGGTCAGAGCACTCACCTTCCTTTGAAGGTAAACACATCAGGCGTTATCCCGCCTATATTTGCATCTTCCATGATAATGTTCCCTGCGACTATCGCAGGTTTTATAGCAATCCCATGGGTTCAGGGCGTTGCAAAGCAACTTTCACCAGGCACTGTTCTTTATACAACCCTTTACGTTGGCATGATATTCTTTTTTGCTTATTTTTACACTGCAATTGTATTTAACCCCGTAGATATAGCGGACAATCTTAAAAAATATGGGGGATATATTCCGGGCATAAGACCGGGACAGAAGACATCGGAATACATTTACAGGGTTATGTCGAGATTAACATTTGTCGGCGCGGTATATCTTGCAGTTGTGTGTATTATTCCGGAGATTCTTATACAGAGATTCAATGTCCCTATTTATTTTGGCGGGACATCGCTCCTGATTGTTGTCGGAGTTGCGCTTGACACAGTGTCACAGATTGAATCACATCTTGTTACCCGCTCATACGAAGGTTTTTTAAAGAAGGGCAGGATAAAGGGCAGGAGAGGATAGTTTTCAAAATTCAAAATTCAAAATTCAAAATGAATGATTGTCATAAAGACTCCTGAGGAGATTGAGAAGATGGCTCATGCCTGTAAGATAGTTGCTGAGATACTGGAAGATCTGAAGGCATGTGTGAAGCCAGGTATTACAACAAAAGAGATAGAAATGATTGCAGAAGAAAAAATAATTTCAAAGGGCGGAATACCCGCATTTAAAGGATACAGGGGATACCCTGCCAGTATTTGTACGTCTGTGAATAATCAGATTATTCACGGAATACCCTCTCGTGTGAGGCTTAACGAAGGGGATGTGTTAAGCATAGACCTTGGAGTCTACCGGGATGGTTTTTATGGAGACGGGGCCGTTACCATGCCTGTCGGCGAGGTAAGCCCGCTTGCAAAAAAACTTTTAAAGGTAACAGAGGAAGCCCTTTATAAGGGTATAGATAAAGCGACGCCCCGCAACAGGGTTTCGGATATATCATCTGCCGTTGAGAATTATGTTGTGGCAAACGGTTTTTCTGTAGTGAAGGCATTTGTCGGCCATGGGATTGGGATGTCGCTTCATGAAGAACCTCAGGTTCCGAATTTTGGCGTCTCAGGGCAGGGACCGAGACTAAAGGAAGGCATGACCCTTGCAATTGAGCCTATGGTTAATACAGGCGGGCATGAGATCAGCATACTTGACGATGGATGGACGGCGGTTACCCTTGACGGCGGACTCTCCGCTCACTTTGAGCATACGATTGCCATTACTGACGGAGACGCAAGAATCTTGACGAAAATATAATATAGATGTTATACTCTTCAGCTAATGCCTAAAGAGGAAAATATAGAGGTAGAGGGAAAGATTGTGGAAACGCTGCCGAATGCGATGTTTAGGGTAAAACTTGAGAACGGCCAGATAA
>DOHC01000085.1 GCA_003535475.1 Nitrospiraceae bacterium | reverse complement strand
GTCTGCTATTGATAAGGCATAGCCTGCTACCCTTTCTGAATGACCATTTGTCCATTTACTTTTAGCGTCAATGGCATTGGCAAGGGCAAGGATAAGATCATTAAAGAGCATCCTCAGCTCTCTTTCTGCAATAAGAGTTTTTCCCATGAACTTTGCCCTTTCATTCACAAGATACCCTATAATAGTTAAGATAAAAGGAGCAAGCAATATCAACGCGCGGAATCGTATCCCTGATTGTTCGGTAGAAATGAAGTGTTTTACAAGTTCAGGGCTAACACCCACATATTCATTAATAATTAAAACATAAAGCCCGAGCATGAGCCATGCTGTAAGGACAATATAAACTGCAAGTCTGGATAGAATTTCAGATTTGAAGCCGGCTGCTGTCTCTTTATCACGCATTGTCTTTTTGATATATACCTTTACTGCACAGAAACTTTACAGATTATACTATATTCGCACGTCAAAAAAGTTATAATAAAACAAGCATTTTAAGCTGTCAGGAAAGAGATTTGAAAATTGCCATGAAAGTTAGTTTTTATCAGTTTACGCCCGAATTCGGGAATATAAAACATAATCTCCAGAAGATTCTTAATGCTGTCTCATCCGTAGAAGCAGACTTATTGGTGCTTCCTGAATTGTTCAACACAGGCTATCAGTTCACCTCAAAAGAAGAGGCAAAATCACTTTCTGAAAGAATCCCGTCAGGCGACACCACAAATACCCTCATCAAGCTGTCGGCAAAGAAAAAGGTTTATATCGCAGCAGGTATCGCTGAGAACAATGAAGGCAAAATATACAATTCAGCCGCGCTTACGGGTCCGGATGGCTTAATCGGCGTTTACAGAAAAACACATCTTTTCTATGAAGAAAAGCTCTGGTTTTCTCCTGGCGATACAGGATTTAAGGTATGGCAAACGCCCATCGGAANNTGATATGCTTTGACTGGTTCTTTCCTGAATCAGCGCGGACGCTTGCATTAAGAGGCGCTGATATCATTGCCCATCCTTCAAATCTTATTCTCCCGCACTGCCCTGATGCAATGGTAACAAGATGCATTGAAAACAGGGTGTTCGCCGTGACAGCAAACAGAACCGGCAGTGAACAAAGAGGAGACAAAGAAAAGCTCGCGTTTATAGGCAAGAGCCAGATTACTTCCCCCATGGGAGAAATACTCTACAGGGCGTCAGGAGACAAAGAAGAACTTACTGTCGTGGAGATAGCTGTTGAGAAGGCAAGAGACAAAAATCTGAATTCCTTTAATAATCTCTTCAATGACAGGAAAAAAGAATTTTATGAATAAACGCATCTCGGTTATTATCCCTAACTACAACGGAAGTTCTACCATCGGCAGGTGCCTTGAGGCTGTATTTTCCTCAGAATATGATAATTTTGAAGTTATAGTTACGGATGACTGCTCAACGGATAATTCGGCAGAGATAATAAATAAATTTCTGTGTAAATTTATTTCCTTAGATAAACACTCAGGAGCAGCAAGGGCAAGAAATACCGGAGCAAAGAACATCAGCGGCGAGATTCTCTTTTTTATTGATGCAGACTGCCTTCTGCAGAAAAATACTCTTGCCTCGGTGAATAAAGCCTTTCTTACAGGCGAGGATGCAATCATCGGCGGAACCTATACAGTTATTTCCTATGACGATAGTTTCTTCAGCACATTCCAGTCAATACTAATAAACTACTCTGAAACAAAAAAAGAGCCGCCTGATTATATACCGACACATGCGATGGTCATTGCACGGGATATATTTATAAAAAGCGGAGGATTTCAGGAAAACTTCCTGCCCTTATTAGAAGACGTGGAATTCAGCCACAGGCTCAGAAAGATGGGCTGCAAACTCACAATGAACTCTGGAATACTGGTTCGGCATATATTCAATTTCACATTGATAAAATCACTGAAAAACGCGTTCAGAAAATCTATGTACTGGACTATCTACTCCCTTAAAAATAAAGATTTACTGACAGATTCTGGAGCGGCTTCTATAGAGTTGAAATTCAATGTTGCATCATTCTTTTTGAGTATATTCCTCCTGCTCTTGTTCTTTCTTGCCGGGGATGGAATTTCTATTATCTTAATATTCGTATTACAGGCTATCAATATACGTATAGTAAACAGGAAATTGGTTAAAGCATTTCTCGGTGCAAAGGGGCTACTGTTTGCTTTTGGTTCATGTCTTTACTATACAATTCTTTACCCTCTTCCCGTAGGCGCGGGAGCATTTTCAGGGATTGTGAAATATATCTGGAGCTATAAGAGATAGAGACAATGTATACACCTTTCAGGCATATTAATTCCATATTCTTAAAAACAAGGCCAATCCATCTTACTTTCTTTGTAACAAGAAGGTGCAACTCAAACTGCCCTTTCTGTTTCTATCTCAAAAGCGGCTATAATCCCCCCATCCCCCTTTTAGTAAAGGGGGGTGAGGGGGGANNCTGGCTTGCATTTTCAGGAGGCGAGATATATCTCAGGGATGACCTTGTTGAGATAAGCAAAGTTTTCTACAAAAACAACAGACCAGCAATAATGCTTTATCCAACAAACGGGCTTCTTCCTGAATTGATTAGAGACCGGACAGAAGAAATACTCATGCACTGCAAAAAAAGCGTGATAGCTGTAAAGCTTTCAATCGACGGGCTGAATGAAGCTCATGACAAACTCCGCAGCACACCTCACAGCTTTGATAAGACCATGGAGACTTACTTCCTGCTTGAAGAACTCCTTGAGAAATATCCGAACTTTGAACTCGGAGTCAATACAGTTTTCTGCTCTGAAAATCAGGATTCGATGGACATGATAATAGATTTCGTGAGCGTACTGAAAAACATAAAAACGCATACCATTTCCCTGATACGCGGCAGTCTTGCAGATGAAAGCTACAAAAAAATAAATTACAAAAAATATCTTCATGCAATAAAAAGGCTTGAGGAAAATCTCAAGAAGAAAACTTCAGGCACATACCGCTTCAGAGGCGCGTGCATTAAAGCTGCGCAGGATATTCTGCAGCGCAACCTGATACACCGGACTCTGCTTGAGCGAAAAAGACTGATTGCATGTTACGCGGGCAGGCTGAACCTTGTCCTGACAGAAAGCGGAGATGTGTATCCATGCGAAATTCTTACGGAAAACCTTGGGAACGCGAAAGATTACGGATATGACATAAAGAAAATCCTGCGTTCAGAAAATGCCAAAAAGATACTCGCCTCAATTCAGGACAAAAAATGTTTCTGCACACACGAATGCTACTTCATAACAAATATCCTGTTTAATCCGAAATTGTATCCGGCGCTTGCAAAGGAATATTTACAACTGAAATCTTAGTCAGTCTAAAGGAATTATTTTCCGGCAGGCATGTGTGCTGAAAAAGCT
>DOHC01000264.1 GCA_003535475.1 Nitrospiraceae bacterium | reverse complement strand
AATTCGGCATCCCATGGACGTATGGACTGATGGGGAACGCTTGCCGGGAGAAATTATCCTCACACATGAAGAATCTCAAGGCGACCGGGAAAATCCCACCCAGACCGCCGAAGGAGCATATTAAAAAATTGATGCACTCTGGACACCCAAAACGTCCTCTCGTTGAGGCATACAGGAATGACAGCAGGCGCAAAGTGTTGGAGTTGCATGGACGGAAAGAGGCATGGTCCCGTGCGGATTACGAAGAATTCCTCAGACGCATTCAATCAGGAAGAACTCCTTCGGAAGTAGGGCGTGATTCCGACATGCCTGGGGTGAAGGAATTCTGGAAACGCCTCAAGGCAGATCCGGATTACAAAAAGAGGTATGAACGGATTTGGAAGAAATTGCCCCATTCCGTTCATGTGCGCGCCAACAAGCTGGGCGAGAAGTTCCAGAAAGAAGTGGTGCGGTTAAGAAGGAAAAGACTGACCCTGGACACGATCGCGGAGATCCTGGGTGTCAAGACGGCATCAGTGAGAAGTACCTGGCACACACTCAAGAAGCAGGGCAAACTTACGCGTTCAGATATTGCTCTTGAGCATAAAAGGCATCGGGCTAAATAAAAATATGAAGGCTGAGAAATGAAATATTTAGAGAACACAACTCTTGGTGTGATTTTGTTAGTAGCCGCCTTCTCCCTTAATGGCATTTATGGCAACGGCCTAATCGGTTTCGTGGCTCTTATGGCTTTGACATTTATGGGCATTCTTATGCTAATCGCTGGAAACATAGTGACCTATGATTTTTTGAGGAGAATGTCAATCTATGAGATTTGAATATTTATTTGAGTTCACAGAAGTCAAGACCGAATATATGAAGAATATTCTTAGTAAAACTTTTAAATTACTTAGTAAATCTGTAGAGTTAGATGCTCTTTTTTTTGGACCACTTTGTGAAGGCCCGACAATTTCAGGCGAAGCAGCCGAGGTGACCGAGGAAGGATTAATTAATTTAGACTCATATAAACTGCAAGAATATGATGAAGATGTGGCCATGGCTATTATTGCACATGAAATTGCCCATTATAATCTTGGACATTATGATGACATCAATATGAATCAGAACAGTTTGAACAATGAACAGGAAGCTGATGACCTTGCAAAATCATGGGGCTTTGACATTGAAAAATTCAGAAGCATTTGTGGACCGGCAACTTTAAAATGAGTTGAAAAATTATAATTTGCTCTTTTTTTGCAATAAAATAAACTTTTTTTGATAGCAGAGACAAGCGAAGGATTGCTTCCTGCTTGTTTTCCTCACTCGGTCACTTCATACGTCCTTTCCTGCGGTAATCAAATACCTATATTGCGCACTGTTCGGGGTTGATGTATAAAGTATCATAGGTTTAAAAAGGAGACCCCTATGACATCCACACTGATAAGGATCGTCTTTTCTTTATTTTTGTTATTTTTATTCATACCCAATTCTTTGCAAGCGGCAACAGGACAGCGTATTGCCCTTGTCATAGGGAACAGCAATTATAAAGCCGCCCCACTGCGTAACCCCGTCAACGACGCTACTGATATGGCAAGATCCTTAAAGAACCTTGGATTTAAGGTAATCCTCAAAACAAATGTTGCTAAGAGAGATATGGGCAAGGCTGTTGATGATTTTGGAAAACGCCTGAAGGGTGGAGACGTTGGCCTGTTTTACTATGCCGGTCACGGTGTCCAGGTTAATGGTGTGAATTATTTAATCCCCGTGGGTGCCATAATAAATGAAGAGACGGATGTAGAGTATGAGGGAATAGATGCAGGAAGAATACTGGCAACGATGTATAACGCCAAAAGCAGGATAAATATTGTCATCCTTGATGCCTGTCGTGACAATCCTTATGTCCGCAGTTTCCGTTCGCTAACCAGGGGGCTTGCTATTATCTCCAAGGCACCAGCGGGGACAATCATCGCTTACTCTACAAGCCCAGGCGATGTTGCCATTGATGGAAAAGGGCGAAACAGTCCTTATACATCCTCTCTCCTGAAATACATGAAAGAGCCTGGCCTGACCATTGAGGATGTTTTCAAGGGTGTCCGACAGAAACTGCGCAAGGAAACAGGCCAGGTACCTTGGGAGCTGTCTTCCCTTGAGTGGAAGTTTTACTTTATTCCCCCATCGGCGGCAGCACGTGAATCATCAGAACCGTTAATAAGCCAGGGTAGAGAGACGACAGAAGTTGCCATGGCGAATCGACCTCCGACCTCCGAAGAATCGTCAACTTTTACCAGCCCTACGATTGGGGCGAAATTTGTGCTGATCACCCCCCCCGCCGGGACGTTCCTCATGGGGGGAAGTGGTTATGATGAAACCAAACACCACGTAGCAATCAGCAACCCATTCTATATACAGACGACGGAGGTTACGCAGGGGCAGTGGGAAAAAGTTATGGGGAAGAATCTGTCGAATTTCAGCACTTGCGGCGACGGCTGCCCGGTGGAAAGAGTCTCCTGGAACAACATTCAGGAGTTCATACGGAAACTGAACGATATGGAGGGGACGGACAAGTACCGGCTGCCCACAGAAGCCGAGTGGG
>DOHC01000262.1 GCA_003535475.1 Nitrospiraceae bacterium | reverse complement strand
TACCTGAGACTTAGACCGGGCGCAAAACGCACAGCAGGGCTCTTAAATGTATCTATCCTTGAAAATGGGCTGAAATACGTCTTTAAATGTTCAGCCCCGGGGAATCTCAGCGCCATTTCAAGCCCTTTGTACTGCGACATCCTCAAGTTAATAAATGCAGGTTTAAAAAAAATAAGGGAAAGGTTGCTTAGAATGAGAACTATGGATAAAACCTTCAGCTTGTTCCCGCTTATCATTACTGATGCAATAAGCGCCGGGATAGCGAGCATAAAGACAGCCCTTTCAGGCTCTGCCACTGTCATTGCAGCAAGAATCCCGATAGAGCCTGCGCCTGCCCCGAGCAGGTCTGAGCCGTATAACAGTCCTGACTTCTCGCTGATAGAAGAAAACGCAGCGGCTATTATCAGCCCTGTAAAAAAGAACGGCGCCGAAAGAACAGCGTAGTAAAGAGCTATATAGAGCAGTTGTGTTTTCTCCCATGAAAGCCTTACAGGATCAAAAGGTATCTGATTTGAGATGAGATAACTGAGAGAAATACCGATACTGAGAAAGATGCTGTACATTTTTATATTTGTTTGCTCTTTGAGTTTTGGATAAAGTGAAAGAACTGTTCCGCTTGCTCCATAACCAAGCATTGCTATGCTTATGATCATAAAGGCAAAGTGATACCAGAGAGATATTGAAAAAATCCTCGTAAGCGTAATTTCATAGGCAAGGCTTGAAAAGGAACAAAGGAATACTACAAAAAATATCTTTGAGTTTGTTGCTGTCATGTCTTTAAGAAGATTATATATAAAATTAAGGTGAAGTTAAATGGGCAAAAACATTAGACAGCCGGCAGAGGGGGATTATCTTTGAGACGAAAAACAGGCTTTCTTAAAAGTCCTTGCCTTCAAAACAGTTTTCGATTATTCTAATGTCATGATTGATGTAAAAAAAATCCCGATATTCGGCACGTTAAATTCTTCCGACATGGAGGAAGTAAAACCCTACCTCATCCCAGCCAAATTTAAGAAAAAAGAAATTATATTTTCCGAGGGAGATCCGTCCGACTGGCTTTATGTCGTAATTAAAGGCAAAGTCAAGATGACCAAGCTCTCACAGAGCGGAAGAGAAATCATACTTGAGATCATTTCTCCGATGGATTTCTTCGGTGGAGTTGCCGTGATGAGAGGATTCCCCTACCCTGCGAATGCCATTGCTATGGATAACGCAGAGCTTTTAAAAATATCACGAAGCAACTTAATGCGCATACTCGACAGGTTCCCCAACCTTATGTATTGCATGGCAATGAATATAGGAGACAGGATCAAAGGCTCCCATGAGGCGTTGAAAAACATCGCTGTTGAAAAAGTGGCATCAAGGATAGCCTCTTTGCTCATAAAGCTCGCTGATAAAGCAGGCAGCAAGACTGATAACGCTGTCGCCATTGACATGAAACTGACAAAGCAGGACATTGCCGAGATGGTCGGCACAACAGTTGAGACATCCATAAGGACAATGAGCAAATTTAAAAAACTCGGTATTGTCTCAGAAAAAAGCGGAAAGATAGTAATTAAAGACGTCAGCAAACTCAAGTCCCTCTGCAGCTAAACTAATCCGACTTTAAAGCCGATAGTGAACAGTTTCTGGAAATAACTTTGGTTCTTTCGTAAAAAAGTTGAAAGTTGTATAAATAACAAGCCCCCTGTATTCCCCGATCAAGTCGGGGAATGACAAATTGGTAGGCCGGATAATGACGGATTTGACAGGTCGGGATAACTTTTTATTCTGTCATACCCCATCTGTCATACTCCGGCTTGACCGGAGTATCCAGTTTGTCTTTTTCAACACAAATACTAAAGAAGCTTAATTTTCAATTTTGAACTTTTAACTTTGAACTCTTTTTTATAACAACCTTTACGCTGACTTCCTGAATATCAGTCCTTATATTTCTGCCGGCCATATCAATGCGCACAGTCTGCGTAAAAGTTTTATCAGCATCTGAAATATCAACAGGCTCGGTCCTCAGGAATTTTACTTTGCCCGTCTCTGTCCTTACTCCCTCAATGGCCACATTCTTAGGCAAAACCTCTACAGAACTCACAACAAACCCTTCTTTAGGACTGCCAGCCATAATTGCATTTACAGGCACGGTCTTAATAATCGTCTCTTCCAGCACAATCCATACAGACGAGGGGGTTATGCCTGTAATGTTAATTGTAGGGGGGATTTTAACATCGTCCTTTTTTATATAGTATATTCCTTTCCCTTTTTTTGCCTTGCTCAAATCCACATGAACTCTTACATCAGACGGCTTCATATTCCTGAGAATTCTATCCTGTCCTTTCAGGCTCACATTTACAGATTTCACTCCCTGCTTGATGCTCTCAAGCCCCTGCGGTATATTTTTAAGTTCCATAGAAACATCAAGTGATATCTCAGACTGTCCCTTTGAGATAACAAAAAACCACAGGATTATTGCCATGACAACCGCAGTAACTTTAAATCCAAAATTCTCAAGCAATCGCCTTCTCATTGTGCTGCCTTCTTCTGGGATGTGAACATATCCGTTAATATATCACGGAGAGCCACCATGTCAATATGGGTTTCAAGCTTTCCGCCAATAGCCATAGAGATATTGCCTGTTTCTTCAGAAACTATAATAGCAACCGCATCTGTTTCTTCTGAAAGTCCGAGTCCTGCCCTGTGTCTTGTCCCCATGGCTTTATCAACCTCAGAGCTGAGCATGATAGGCAGAAAACAACCCGCGGCAACAATCCTGTTCCCTTTTATAACAACCGCTCCATCGTGTATCGGAGATGAAGGATGAAAGATGCTGAGGAGTATTTCACGCGTAACCCTTGCATCAAGCGGTGTACCTATCTCAACAAATTCATTCAGGCTTGTTTCACGCTCAATAACAATCAGTGCGCCAATCTTTCTGTTTGCAAGGGCAACGGAAGCCTTGACTATCTCTTCCAGAGATTTGAGTTCCTCAGCAGATGTGAATGACTGCCAAAACGGTGTCTCGCCCATACGCGCAAGCGCCCTTCTGATCTCAGGCTGGAAGAGCACTATAAGCGCTATAACTATCTGAGCCCAGAAGCTCTGGATTATCCAGTCCATTGTGTAAAGCCCTGTATAGCTTGAAAGGAGAGAGGCAAGCAGCAACACCCCGATACCTATAAGCATCTGGACAGCCTTTGTGCCTTTTATAAACAGCAGCAGACGATAAAGCAGGAGGGACACGAGAATAATGTCCAGAATATCCTGCCACCTTAATTGCCTGAATATTTCCACTTCAGACCCTCTTTTTAAGCCACTCTTTAGGATTTATTATATGAAAGTTTCCGTTTTCATCCGAATAAACCACTCTTGTAATCCGTGCATTGAGTATTATCCTTTTGCACATCATGCACGGCTCTGAATGGCATTCACCGGCGCTATTATCCTCGCCTGCTATATAAATAGTTGCGCCTTCAAGTTCATGAACTGCTGCGCGTATCACCGCATTTGCCTCTGCGTGAACGCTGTGGCAGAGTTCGTATCTTTCACCATGAGGGATTTGAAGTTCTTTCCTCGTGCATTTCCCTGCTTCAAGACAATCCTTCATGCCTGCCGGAGCGCCGTTATATCCTGTGCTCACGATAATATTGTCTTTCGTAATCACAGCGCCGTACTTGCGCCTGAGGCATGTAGCCCTTGTTGAGACAGCCTTGGCTATGCCTATAAAGTATTTATCCCAGCCCGGCCTTTTAATCTTCTTTTTCTTAGGCATATACTTAATATATTATTAGATTTAGAGGGGAAAATGCAAAGATGGATATAAAGAATGTTATTTTCTCGCCCTCAAAAACGCAGCGAAAAAGAGCGCTGTGATTATCAGGACGATTGTGCCGCCCGGCGAGAGGTCAAACTGATATGAAAGATAAAGCCCTGCTATCGTAGAAAAAAGCGCAACAGCGCATGACATAAGCATCATCGGATAAAAACTTCTTGAAAGTAGCTGGGCAACAGCGCCGGGGATGACAAGAAGCGCGGAAACAAGGATAATACCCACGACCTTGATAGAGATAACAATCGCCACCGCCATAGATAGCAGAAAGAGCGACTTAATCAGACGTGTCGGGATACCGCTTACAATTGCAAGCTCTTCATTGAATGTCGTAAACAAAAGCTCCTTCATAATCATCATAATCACAGCGAGGATTACGACCGTTGCAGCAATTGTCAGCCACATCTCGCTTTCGCTTATTGCAAGGATGCTGCCGAAAAGATAGCCGAAAAGGTCTACATTGTAATTCTTTGAAAGGCTTATCAGAACTATGCCGAGAGCCATTGAGCTTGAAAAGAATACGCCTATGGCGGTATCTTCCGCCACCCTGCCCTTTGAGCTTATTTTCTCAATTCCGAATGCCACAAGGATGGAATATATCATCGCTGTTATGACAGGATTTACTCCTGCAAGAAAACCTATTGCAACTCCTCCGAATGCAGCATGGGAAATGCCTGATCCCACGAAGGATACTCTCCTCAGCACAACAAAGACAGAGATTACACCTGCGAGCATGCTGATAGCTATGCCGGTGACAACAGCCCTCTGCATGAATCCGTATGATAAGATTTCCATTATTTTCTAAGCCTCTCGCACTTATCGCATACGTCAGAATGTATAAGTATATCCACGTTCTTGCCGTAGAGCCTTTCAAGCACATTCTCGTCAAGCGCGCCCAGAGGCGCGCCGTGGTAATAGAGAATTTTATTCAGGCATGCAATTTCATCAACGTAAGCTGTCACAGCGCCGATATCATGCGACACCATGATAATTGTAAGTCCGAATCTCTTCTGAAATCCTTTAAGGAGATGATAAAAATCCTCCTGTCCGACAACATCTATGCCTGTGCTCGGCTCGTCAAGTATGAGTATTTTCGGATTGCTCACAAGCGCCCTTGCAATAGAAATGCGCTGCTGCTCTCCGCCTGACATCTCGCCAAACGGAAAATTCTCATGCCCTGACATCCCGATAAGCTCTATGTATTCAGATGCCTTTTCTTTGTCCTTTTTTGAAGGCCATCTGAAAAATCCGAGCCTGCCATATAATCCCATTGTTACAACATCTATCGCCCTTGCAGGGAAATGAATGTCAAGGTTAAGATGCTGCGGCACATAACCAAAAACTCCTTCTCTCAAACATTCCTCAGAAGATTTGCCCAGCACCCTTACCATCTCTGCTAAAGGCTTAATAAGGCCGAGTATTGACTTCAGGAATGTTGTCTTGCCGCTGCCGTTAGGCCCGACAATGCCGAGGAATTTCCCTTCTTCAAGAGAAAGGTTTATATCCTTCAGTATCTCTTTGCCGCTGAGGGTTACAGAAAGTTCTCTTATCTCTAATGCCACCATTTTAGAGTCAATTCCCCTAATATATAAGCATGGCTGGCTTGAGCGACTTTCGAGATCTTTCGGTAACAGTTCTTAATGAAATGGAGCAGCCACAGCCTCGACTGTTTGAGCCCGAAGGGCGAGTTTCGAGGATGTAGCGGAATGAATTTAGAACTGTCGAAAAATATCGCAGAAAGCGAAGGGCAGTCATGCTTATAGCACAGGTGATGAGCGAGAATACTATATCCTGCCTCAGTTTCAACTTCATCTCATCCCCTCTTCCATTACAGAAAGATTATATCTCATAAGTCCTATATATGTATCCCTGCCTTTAAGATTCGGACTTCCAATTGGATCAAGAAACAAAACCTTAGCGCCTGCCTCCTTTGCAATAACCTCTGCAATCTTCGGATTAAACTGAGGCTCTGCAAAGACAATTTTTGAGTTTATCCTCTTTACCTCATTTATAATCTTTGCAATATGCTTCGGAGAAGGCTCTCTGCCGGGAGATTCCTCTATAACCCCCGCAACCCTGAGCCCGTATCTTTTTGAAAAATAGTTCCATGCAGGATGAAAGGTTATATACTCTTTTACACGGAAACTTTTTACTCTATTCATAATCTCGCTGTGAAGGGCATCTAAATCTTTTTTATATTTCTCAGCATTCTCTCTGTAATACGTCTCTCCCACGGGGTCAGCCTTGGAAAGGGCATTCTGTATCTTATCCACAACTGCTTTCATTAATACAGGGTCAAGCCACACGTGAGGGTCGGCAGATTCTGGATGTTCTTTTCCCCCTGAGACACCTTCCCCTGCATGAGAATGAATATGCCTTATCAGTGGAAGCCCTGATGTTGCATCAACTATAATGAGATTCCTGTTAGAAGATGCCTTCATCATCTTTTCTGCCCAGAATTCAAGGCCTGCGCCTGCCTTCACAAAAACCTTTGAATTCTGTATCTCCAGCATATCAAGCGGGGTGGGCTCAAATGTATGCGGTGATGCAGCCGGTGGGAGCATAACCTTAACGCTGACTCTGTCTTTGCCAACCTGCTTTGTGACATCACCGAGAGGATGAATGCTTGCAACAACTTTTATCTTTTCTGCATAAGCGTTCTGTGCGATCAAAAACAAAACGCATACGAGTATCAATACCAATCTCTTCATCCCCGCCTCCTGAAATATCTAATATCATACTATAAAATCAAAAATCACAATACCTGTATTGTCCTGCCTATCACTCTTAAGCCGCGCCTGTTGCTGAACCCTTTGAGCGACATTAGAGACTTTTTGGTAACAAATCTCGGTGAAGTGGAAGATACGTAATTTCAACTGTTTGAGACTGAAAGGCGAGTTTTGAAATTGCCTGTAACGGGCCTTAGATTTGTCAAAAAATCTCTGCAGAAAGCGAAAAGGTGTTAGGCAACAGGCTTATCCTGAATACAAACTGCCTGCTCGTGTAAAATATCATAATGGAAACCCGAGAAAAATCATCGGCATTATATTTCAGAGACTTCCGCCTCTTCTGGTTCAGCCAGCTGGTTTCTCTCTCAGGCACATGGATGCAGTCTGTTGCGCAGGGATGGCTCGTATATTCCTTAACGAAATCTCCTTTTTATCTCGGAATGGTAGCAGCAGCATCAACCCTTCCCATACTCCTCTTTACACTCATCGGAGGCATTGTGGCAGACAGATTCAGGAAAAGAAACCTGCTGATTGCAACACAGGCATTATCAATAATCCCCGCTCTTATGCTCGGCATATTTACGGATACAGGCGTAATAACTGTGTATCAGGTAATCTTCTTTGCATTTTTTCTCGGTACAGTAAATGCCTTTGACATGCCTGCGAGGCAGTCGTTCGTCATTGAGATGGTCGGCAAAGGGCATCTCCTTAATGCCATTGCGCTCAATTCTGCCGCCTTTAATGGCGCGCGGCTCATAGGCCCTGTCTTTGCCGGACTGGCAATAGCATATATGGGGCTTCCCTCATGTTTTTATCTGAATGCCGCGAGCTTTATCCCTGTGATAATCGCCCTCTCGATGCTGGAAGCAAAAGGCGAGATAAGGAACACCCAAGAAGGGTTTTTAAGAGACCTTGCCGAAGGTTTTTATTTTATAAAGAGGCAGAGGAATATACTTTACATGATAATTCTCATTGCTGTCTTCAGCCTTTTCGGAATTCCGTTTACAAGTTTTCTGCCTGTCTTTGCAGAGGAGATATTCAATGCCGGACCAACAGGGCTGGGACTTCTTGTAAGCGCCACAGGATTAGGCGCTCTTTCCGCAGCCCTCATGCTCGCATTCAAAAGTGATCTGAGAGATAAATTGAGATTCATGTCCCTGTCAGGATTATGTTTTTCACTGGCGCTTCTCTGCGCTTCCTTCTCAAGGGTCTTTGCGGTTTCACTTTTACTGTTAATCATGGCAGGCTGGGGAATAGTAAGTTTTCTTGCAACAGCGAACAGCTTTATCCAGATGTCAACACCCGACAATCTCAGAGGAAGGGTAATGAGCGTTTATTCCTTCGTATTTCTCGGCTTTACGCCGATAGGGAACTTTCTCATGGGCATAATGTCAGAGCGTATAGGGACAACAAACACTGTTGCAGCGGCAGCGCTGGTATGCCTTGTTGCCGCTGTTGTGTTTGCGATGAAACATCTGAAATCTTACAATTACGCTCAATAGCTACAGGCAGTCAAGATTGGAGAAGATTTTTTATACGACACCTTGAAAAAATAAGACATGTTGGGGCGGGAATGGAAAAACCTTTGACTGCTAAGCCACAGAGGACTGACATCTAATTATCTCGTCGATTATAAAAATTCTGAAACAATTTTGACTGCCTATTTTCCAATTGAAAAAGAAATCCTAATATATTAGTCTGTATATACAATGAAAATACTTGCGATAGACACATCAACAATGCTCGGCGGAATAGCAATCATGGATGAATCCCTGCTGATTGCAGAAAGCAGGCTCAATGTCAAATCAACACATTCAGAGAGGCTTATGACCGAGATTGAGCACTGCCTCAAACAGTCAGGCATTAAAATATCTGATATTGACGTCTTTGCAGTCGCAACAGGCCCCGGCTCTTTCACAGGCCTGCGAATCGGGCTTAGCACAGTTAAGGGATTCTCCTATGCGACAGGAAAACAAATAGTCTCTGTGCCGACGCTTGAAGCGCTCGCATGGAACTTCCCTTACAGCAAATACCCTGTCTGCACAATGCTTGATGCAAGAAAGAAAGAGGTTTATGCAGGGTTATTTAAATGGGAAGAAGAAAATTTCACAAGGCTGATAAACGAGACACCTGCAAAGCGTGAAGAGTTTGCACGCGATGCGTTGCGCGTTACGCATGATGATAAACTCATATTCGCCGGAGAGGGAGCTGCGCTTTACAGGGATAAGATAATTGAGGTCATGGGTGAAAAGGCTGTATTTGCATCTCCGGAAAAAACAGTCCCATCACCTGGGAATGTCGCGGTTCTTGGACTGAAAAAAGCCAAGGCAGGAGAATTTTCAGAACCTGTCAGCCTTATCCCCATGTACATAAGAAAATCAGAAGCAGAGGTAAAGTGGAAGGATTTACAATAAGGACAATGCTGGAATCCGACCTGCCCTCTGTAGTTGAAATTGAGCGCCTCTCATTCAGCACGCCGTGGTCGGAAACATTGTTTTTTAATGAAATCTTTAAGCAGCGTTCCATCCCAAAGGTTGCTGTCATAGATGACAGGATCGCCGGATATATATGTGCAAACCATGTTGCCGACGAGGGGCATATCCTGAACCTTGCAGTCCATCCTGATTTCAGAGAAAGGGGAATTGCAAACACGCTGGTTGAAAACATCCTTGAAGAACTGAAAGAAAACGCCTGCAGGTTTTTATATCTTGAAGTGAGGGCGTCAAACAATGTTGCAAGAAAACTTTATGAAGGCTTTGGATTCAGCGTTGTCGGAACAAGAAAAGAATATTACGCAGAGCCAAAAGAAGATGCAGTGATTATGATGCTAAGGCTTTAGCCTTTTTTTATCTCTCTTTTCCGACAACTCAGCGATACTTTTTATTGCAATCAAAAATCCATCTTTCAATTTTTTATCCTTTATTCTTCTGAAGAGGTTGAGAAGTTCAATCTCATTATCGCTCAGTGCGCCATACGGACTGACCGATTCAGATACCATCATCCTTTCTTCATCCAGAACAAACCTGCTCAAGGGGATTTTCAAAGCGTGCGCAATCTGGGAAAGACGCGATACGCTGATCTCGCTCACTCCTTTTTCGTATTTCTGAATCTGTTGATAGGAAATACCCACCCTTTCCGCTAACTCCATCTGGGACAGCCCTGCTGTCTTTCTCACAATTCTTATCAAACTTCCAATATGTCTTTTATCTGTTTCTTTTTTCATAATGTGATGCATAATTTTGCTCATTGAGATATAAAATGTCTATAAATCAGCAGTTGTAATAAGAATTGACAAAACACAACTTTAAGTGGTATTGTTGAGCTGTGGAAACTAATAATAAAAGAATCCTGGTCGCTGATGATGATATCCTTGTCAGAAAACTATTGGATACATTTTTGACTTTCTGCGGATATAATGTAGAGTGCGTAAGCACCGGAAAAGAGGCAGTAACACTGATAGAGACAGACAGCTATGACGTCCTTATAACCGACTATATGATGCCTGAGATGAACGGCATAGAACTTATAAAAAAAGTGCGGGATATTAAAAAATCACTGGCAATAATAGGTATGAGCGCCTCGGAGGAAGAGAAAGGATTCTTAGCTGCTGGAGCAAATCTTTTTATAGCCAAGCCTTTCAGCCCTTATGCGCTAAAAAATACAATTGAGAAAATCTGTCCTACTTAGAAAAATTCCTTATTGATTCCATAATCCTTGCTGGTGTTGTCACTGCTGTCCCGACTTCTCCCACAACAATGCCTGCTGCATGATTCGCAATAACTGCTGCCTGATGCATGGTTGCGCCTGATGCATGGGCAAGGGCAAAGGCTGCGATAACAGTATCGCCTGCTCCTGTAACATCATAAACATGCCTTGCAACTGTAGGGATATGCGTTACCCTGCCTTTCTCAAAAAGGCTCATGCCTTCCTCTCCCCTTGTTATCAGCGCTGATTTGCATGGAAGTTTTTTGAGAAGTGTCCTGCCTGCCTTAATCAGCGATTTTTCGTCTTTTATCTCAATTCCTGCTCCGTGCGATGCCTCCATAATATTCGGCGTTATCAGCGAGACATTCTTATAACAGTGAAAATGCCCTGTCTTGGGGTCAACAGCAATAAATTTATTTTTTGCCCTTGAAGCCTTCACCACCTCTGCCACAAGCTCTGATGAGACAATCCCCTTTTTATAGTCGGATATTATCACTGCATCGTGGTCTCTGACAGTGCTCTTTATGCAGTCGATAATCGCCTCAAATGTTTTGCCTGCAACCTTCCTCTTATCTTCTCTGTCAAACCTCACAACCTGCTGGTTATGGGCTATTACTCTTGTCTTGACTATTGTGGGCCTCTGGTCGTCAAAGATGCATGAGCCGATGCCTTTTTCATCAAGAATGCTTTTTAAGACATCGCCTGTCCTGTCCTTGCCGACTATGCCGACAACAGTAACCTGTCCTTCAAGGCTTACGATATTATGCGCTACATTGGCCGCTCCGCCCAAGAGAAAGTTCTCGTTGGTAACTTCCACGACAGGCACAGGCGCCTCAGGAGATATCCTGCTGACCTTGCCCCAGATATAGCGGTCAAGGACAAGGTCGCCTATTACGAGTATCTTTTTTCTGCTGAAATTGTTGAATATCTTGGAATAATCCATACTTCTAAGAATATCATATCGGGCTTTAAAAATCAATCCCGTTATTTAAGGGCAATGCTGGAACCAAAAGCTCGTTTTCCACTTGACAGTAAAGTAACACATTTATTATATTGAGTTTACTCTGTAATTTCCAAATTGGGGATACATTCTTCAAAAAGGAAGAGTATTTATTCTGGTTAATGTTTAAAATCAAACAGATTAAGTGGCATGTAATTTGATTCCTAAGTTATTTTAGGAGAGAATCTTTTGAGAGAGGGGGTGAAGAAATGAAGAAATTCACAATAATCATAGCTCTGATAATAGCAGTAGCATTTGTGGGCAGCGCGATGGCAGTCCCTCCGGGAAAAACAGCAGAGTTTAAAGGCGGCGCCATGGGCAAAGTCACTTTTGACGGCAAGATCCATGCTGACAAGGGGCTTAAATGTAACGACTGTCATACGAAGGTATTCCAGATGAAAAAAGGTTCAACAAAGATGAAGATGGCAGATATCAATGCAGGAAAGTTCTGCGGCACATGCCATAACGGCACAAAGGCTTTTGCAAGTGACGGAGACTGTGCAAAGTGCCACAAAAAAGCAGCTGCCGGTTACTAAGCAATAGCTTCAAAAAATAAAAAAGCCCTGCAATTGCAGGGCTTTTTTATTTTTTGAATGAGGATATGTTTCAGATTCTTGTAATCCATGATCCGTATTTTTTATTCTTTCCTTTCACGCTGTCAAAAAATACAGACTGAAGTTTCTTTGTAATCCTTCCTGCCCTTCCTTCTCCGATTCCTCTGCCGTCCACCTCTCTTATCGGAGTAACCTCTGCTGCCGTGCCTGTGAAAAACGCCTCATCCGCTATATAGAGTTCATCTCTTGTGAACCGCTCTTCTATGACTTCAATCTTTTCATCACGCGCAATCTTAATTATGCTGTCTCTTGTAATCCCCTCAAGCACCGAAGTCAAAGGCGTGGTCTTAAGCCTGCCGTTTCTCACGATAAATATATTCTCGCCGCTCCCTTCAGCCACATATCCATCTGTGTCAAGCAGAAGCGCTTCGTCGTAGCCTAATGATATTGCCTCTTTCTTTGCAAGCTGCGAATTGATGTAATATCCGCATACCTTAGCCCTGCTCATCTGCGAGTTTACATGGTTCCTTATGA
>DOHC01000269.1 GCA_003535475.1 Nitrospiraceae bacterium | reverse complement strand
AGATATGTCTATCCCTTCTGATGAAAGCGGAAGGCTTACCGTGAATTATTACGGCAAAGGCGGGACTATTGCCACGCTGTCAGCGGTTGATGTTATTAAAAAGAGGATAAAAAAAGATGAACTGAAAGATAAGATTGTCTTTGTGGGCGCAACAGAGGTCGGCATCTATGACATGAGGGCAACTCCTGTTGAGTCAGCCTTTCCGGGAGTTGAGATACATGCAACTGTAGCGTCCAATGCTCTTCAGGGCAGATTCATATTAAGGGATAAAAGGATAATTGCTATTGAGATTTTATGTTTGGCGTTATTCCCTGTAATCCTTACATTGCTTCTCGGCGTATTGAGGAACAGCTTTTTGGGGCTGGTTGCTTTTATGTTTGTGTCCGGCATATATGCTGTTTTCAATTATCTGTTGTTCAGAAACTATTCCATAGATATGAGTCTTTTGTACCCGCTTTCCTCAACAGCAATGGCATTTATAAGTTCTGAGGCATACAGAAACCTTGTGGTAGAAAGGAAGAACCGCTATCTTAAAAAGGCGTTTTCAAGTTATGTTTCGCCTGAGCTTGTTGCTGAGATAATAAAGAATCCTGACAGGCTCGCGCTCGGAGGCGAAAAGAAAGAGATAACGGTGCTCTTTTCAGACATAAGAGGGTTTACGGGCATCTCGGAAAAGCTTGCGCCTGATGTTCTTGTCTCGCTCCTTAACGAATATCTTGGCCCTATGACAGAGGTTGTCCTGAAAAATAACGGAACGCTGGATAAGTATATCGGCGATGCAGTGATGGCGATTTATAACGCGCCTCTTAATGTGACGGACCATCCTGAAAAGGCATGCAGGACAGCAATAGAAATGATTGATAAATTGAAGGAAGTAAATAGCAGTTTTAAGCAGAAAGGGCTTCCTCCTGTTGATATAGGGATAGGAGTAAATACAGGATATGCGGTTGTTGGAAATATGGGCGCTGACATGAGATTTGATTATACGGCAATCGGCGACACAGTAAATCTGGCTTCAAGGCTTGAAGGGCAGAATAAATATTACGGCACTCATATAATCCTGAGTGAGTTTACTGCCGGGAAGGTTAAGGATAAATTCTTACTCAGGGAAATAGATCTTATGAAGGTTGTGGGCAAGGAAAAACCTGTTGCGATTTTTGAGTTAATGACAGACGGGAATAACAAGCTTGCAGAGGGATTTTCCGAAGCCCTGAAGGTTTACAGGGCAAAGGGTTTTCAGAATGTGCTTGATATTTTTACAGGGCTTATTGGCGAATACAATGACCCCGTTGCAAAACTTTACGCTGAAAGATGCCGTGAATACATTCAAACGCCGCCTCCTCCTGATTGGGACGGCGTGTTTATTTCAAGCAAGAAGTGATTTTTGCTTAATTGACAGTTACGGATTTTTTCTGTTATGTTTTATGAATGAAAAAATATATCTCCCTCCTGTTTTTTTTCTGCTGCTTTTTCTTTATCAGGGATTCTTATGGATTTGATATAAAGGGCCTCCAGCCGGTCGCCCCTTATGGAGTTTTTTCAACATTCAGCGCAGACAGTCTAAAGAAGGGAAACTATGCATTTGGCGCCGGAGTTGAAAAATCAATAGAGCCTGATTTTTTCAGGTATCTTTTTCAGTATGCGCACGGTATAAATGACAGTGTAGAATTTATGACTACTATTCCATATGTTGATAGATGGGAAAATGTAAAATCAGGGGTTGAAGATATAGCGTTAGGCGTAAAACACAGATTTATAGATGAAACTAAATACACGCCTTCCGTAGCCTATATGGTCAACGTCTCTATCCCGTCAGGGAAGGAAGTTTTCAGCACAGACGGGCGGGCAGGCGCTGGTTTTATCGTCAGCAAGAGGGTCGGACCTGTAAGCGGACATGCTAACATATTTTATGAGAAGGCCGGTTCATCAAAACTTGAAGATGAGGTAAGCTTCGCAGCCGGATTTGATTTTTCGGCTGCGCATGATTTTAAGGTGCTCGCAGAGATATACGGGAGGAAAAGCCATTATTCAGACAGCATTGATAACATTGAGGGCAGATTCGGCTACAGGTTCATGACAACGGATTATCTTTATACAACGATTGGCGTGGGGGTTGACTTGAAAAATAGAAGTCCTGAATACAGGCTTATGCTCTCGATAACGGCGGTTCTTCCTGCTGAAAAGAAAACGATAAAAAAGGTGTATGAGGAGGAGAAATGATTAGCAGGGTCAAATTTTTAATATCAATTTNNTAATGATTTTTGGCTATTTTACATCTATTCCGGCTTACGCGGCACTGGTCCCTGATTCTTTTTCAGGGATTGTAAATGAAAGTACAAAATCTGTGGTGAATATAAGCACGACGCAGGTAATAAAACAGAAGGCGCCAAAGTTTTTCCCATTTTTCCCTGATTTTCCTTTTTCTCAGGATTCGCCTGATTTTGAAGGCAGGGAAAGGGAGTTCAGGAAACAGTCTCTCGGTTCAGGTTTTATAGTGGACAGTGACGGCTATATTATCACTAATAATCATGTTGTTGAGAATGCTGACGACATAACTGTAACGCTATGGGATGAATCAGAGTATAAAGCAAAGGTTAAAGGCAGGGATCCGAAGACAGACATTGCGCTTATAAAAGTGGATGCAGATAAACCCCTTCCTGCGGTTACTCTTGGAGATTCTAATAAGCTTAATATCGGCGACTGGGTTATCGCTATGGGTAACCCATATGGCCTTGGACATACTGTTACAGCAGGGATAGTAAGCGCAAAAAGCAGATTCATAGGTTCCGGGCCTTATGATGATTTTATACAGACCG
>DOHC01000310.1 GCA_003535475.1 Nitrospiraceae bacterium | reverse complement strand
GGCATGAAAGCCTTCTTGATTTTCTCATTTTCGATGGCTTCGTAAACCGTTTCGCTTATGATTATTTCCTGTTCCCCGGCGGCGTCCTCAAGCTTGCTGGCATTATTGGTGCTGTTGCCAATAAGGATGGGCTCCCTTTCACCTCTGTAGCCAAGCTTGCAGGCAGCGATTGTCCCATAGTCTATCCCGATTGCTATCTTTATCGAGTCATAATCGGAGAAGAAGGGGTTTATGACTTTCTCCACGCTCGTGAGCATGGAAATTGCTGCCTCAACCGCCGAATTGATTACAGCCTTTTTCCCCTCCTTGGGCGCACAGCAAAAGACTATGTGGTCCCTGTCTCCCTCAATGGCGACCTTGAATCCGGGAACCTTTTGTTCTTTGGCTATGGCGTTCACCTCCTGGTGGAAGGTATTGAGAATCCTAAAGATGGATTTCTTCTGCTGCTCTTCGGTCCGTTTGGTGAAATGGCAGATGTCCACAAAAAGAGTGGCAGTTTCCACCATTGCCATCTGGTTCGTCTTAAGGGCTTCGAGGTTTGGAAGCTTTTCAGGCTCGATGACCTCGATATCCTTTGGGGGAACGTCATTGTTCTTTACTCTTTCCTTGCTTTTTTCTTCATCCCAGCCCATAGAAATTCTCCTTTCTGAGGAATTATTTTGACATCCTTTTGTATTTCCCTTAAATTTAGGGAAAGGTGTCATCAGGTTAAGCGTCTGCATCCACTTTTCCTGTCACTAAGTTATACGTAAGATCGTTACAAATGGCTGCTTCTTGCACTTACGGAGGGGGTTATGGAGGAGCAAGCGAGAATAGGTTTTGTCAGGGAGATGGCAAGAAAAGTCCTTAAAAAATATGGAGTTACACTGCCTGCCACACCTGTAGAGGATATTGCCAAAGGGGAAGGATTCAATTTGGTCTATAGGGCGTGGCCCAACAGGGTTGGGGCGCTGTTACTTAGAACGGGGAAAACCATAGGAGTAAACTCGAGCCATCACCCTCACCGCCAGAGGTTCTCAATTACCCATGAACTGGGGCATTATTTCCTGAATCACAGGCAGGACGATTACGAGAAAGGTATAACCTTGGACAATCCGCCAGCAGGGGATGATTTTTCAAAGATTCAGAACACAGAGGCGCATGAGTTTGCAAGCGAACTTCTTGTGTCCTTACCCATAATAAAAGAAGCTTATAAGACTGTGAAGGATGCTAAAGCCCTTGCTGAGATGTTCAATGTAAGCCCTGAAGTGATGTTTATAGCATTGGAAAAGCATAAGCTGCTTAAATGAGGTCGGTTCTGCCTCTACGTTCCAACTCTGCCCTAATGCCTTCCACAAATTCCTCCGGTACCGATATTTCCTTTTGCTCTTTCTTAGAAGAGATATACATAAGGTCTTCCGCTGCTATTGAGATATCCTCAAGCCTTTCCTTCTCGTCTCCTTTCGCATCTGCCCGTGCATGAACCGGAATTGCTCCTGCCATGGTGGAGACTTGCAGAGACATTTTAACGGCTGAGACAAGCTCTTTGAGGTTAATTCTGAAAGTCTCCATAATGTCTGCGATTGTGCCTTTTGCGATATGCAGTGGGCTTATCTGGCCGCATTCCAACTTTTCAACAAAGTCTTTATCTTTGTCGAGCCTTTCAGCTATTCTTGAAGCGCTGATACCTGCCTCCTTGCGAATGTATTGAATATACCTACCGAAGACCTTTACTTCGCCATAAAGCCTTCTCTTACCTTTTTCGATAGCCATGTCTTCATAGGCCATCTTAACGCTACGTGCATATTTCTCTTCAAGTTCGGGTGGCAGCGTAATACCTCTGCATTCGCTTTCCAGGTCTTCAATTTCTTTTTCAGAAATAGGATAAGGGATTTGTCCAGCCCTTGCTAAAAGTTTCAACTGGGCTTCAAAGCTTTCCAATTCTCGCTCATCATCCATGGCAGAACTCTCATTCTTTTTCATCCCCCATCACCCCCTCTTAATTGAGCCTATTAGTGCGGTTTTTTAATAATGATTCGTATATTCCCTTAAGTTTCTTTAATGCCCTTAATTTTCTTTGCCGGACAGTTCCTTGCTCCATGCCCAGGTAGTTCGCAATTTCCGAAAGCTTACCATCATGACCGTACCACTCAAGGATTTCTCTGTCGATAGAGTCGAGATGGGATAAGGCCTCACGCATTAATAATCCTGCCTTGCTTACTTCTTCAGGGGAGGAGTCACCGGGGTCAACCGCAATCCTCTCAGCGTCATGAACCATCTGAGGATACTTCAAGTTTTTCCTCAGCCAGTCAGTTGCGATTTTTACGGCAATTCCGAACACCCATGTGCTGAATTTGGCTCCCTTTTCGACCTGATATTTTTGAACATTCACGACTACCTTGTAGAATGTTTCTGCAACAACTTCTTCTGCATCGGGTTCCAACAAATGAAACTTTTTGATGATAAAATATTTAAGGCAGGGACCGAAGACCTTAATGAATGCAGATTGGGAAGCTTCGTTACCCTGTTTTAAACCTTTGATAAGTTCTTCATCATTAAGGCTGTTATCGGGCACTTAAC
>DOHC01000241.1 GCA_003535475.1 Nitrospiraceae bacterium | reverse complement strand
TTGCTGTTGTTGTGCCGTCGCCTGCAACATCAGATGTCTTTGATGCGACCTCTCTGACAAGCTGGGCTCCCATATTCTGCCACGGGTCTTTTAACTCTATCTCTTTTGCAACTGTAACGCCGTCTTTTGTTATTGTCGGCGCACCGTATTTTTTATCAAGTATTGCGTTCCGTCCTTTAGGTCCCAGCGTTGCTTTTACCGCATCTGTAAGCTGGCTTATGCCTTTCAGTATTGAACTCCTTGCTGCTTCGTCAAAAAGAAGCTGTTTAGCCATTTTGTTGCTCCTCCCTCTATTTTTAAAAAGTTTTTTAGCCTTCTACGATTCCCAGAATATCTTCTTCTCTTATGATCAGATATTCTTCGTTTTCCATCTTAATCTTTGAGCCGGAATACTTATCAAAAAGTATCGTGTCTCCTACCTTAACCTCCATAGGCTGGCGTTTGCCGTCATCGGTTATCCTGCCTGTGCCTGTTGCCATTACTGAGCCTTTCCNNCTCTGTCTCTAAGTGGTTTGAACTTCATAAAACATATCTCCTTTCTTAAGGTTTAACTGATAGCTGTCCCGATAATATCGGGATTGGACTTGTTAGCACTCGCTAACAGAGAGTGCTAATATAATTGCTATCCGGCATTTAAGGCAAGAGCTTTTAAGTGGAGTTTAAGGCTTGAAATCTCGTTTAATCGAATTTTTTCTTCTATTTTCTGTCTTTTTTAGATTTTTACGGTTTTTTTCTTGTTTTCTATAAAATTTTCTATTGCCTCACGGAAGAAATCACCTTTATTTTTAACTTCCTGAGACACACGGCCGTTGTAGAGTTTTGTCCCTTCCTTTATATCAGAGGCGAATTCTGTGTAGAAGGTGTTTTTCTTTATTGCCTCTTCCATCTTTGTTGAACTGTAAATATAGATGTCTGCAATGATTGTTCTTGCCAGCCGTTTTGCCTTTTCAACTGCTTCATCCGCTTCTGTTTTTATCTCTTTTTTTATTTCCGGTTTTACTTCCGGCTTTATTTCCAGTCTGGGAGGTATTGCTGCCTGAGGCTGCTGCGCTTCTCGTAGAGTCGAGTCTACGACTATTTTGGGAGGCACCGCGGCAAACGGTTGTGGTTTTTCCAGAGAGGGTTGCGATTTTTCCATGACAGGCTCTTTTGGCCTTTCTATAATTTGTTCCTTTCTTTCTTTTATCCCCTGAAGCGCTTCAATCTTCTCCATAAGGAGATCGTCTATATGGTGTTCTTCTATATAATCATCAGCTCCATGAAGGGAATTTGGCTCTCTCCTGTATCTGGTCTTGTCGTAGATTGAACAGATCAGAATGATTTTTATATCTTTTGTCTCAGGCCGTTCCTTCAGCCTTTTGCACAACTCAAAGCCGTATATCTTGGGAAGCGCAACATCCAGAAGAGCAAGAAAGGGAAGTTCCTTAATAGCTTTTTTCATCGTGTCTATCCCGTCGTTTGATGTAATAACCGTATATCCTTTCTTTCTAAGGAAATCGCTCATCTTCTCAACAATCGCAGTGTCTTCATGCGCAACAATTACCTTTCCTTCGAGAGGTTTTATCTGGACAGCAGGTTTTTTTACGAGGAGAATTGCGCTGCATTTCGGACATTTAAACCTAATGCCTTCAGGTGTTAGTTTTTCATCTGCAACTTTAAGCTTTATCTTGCACTTGGGACAGCCTACGACCACTCTTTGAACCTCCTTTTAGGCAGCCATATCTTAATGGTCAAAAGACCTGTAAGGAATCCGCCTATATGGGCAAACCATGCGACGCCGCCCTGAGGCAAAAGTCCCTGGCTTAGGATTCCATTGACAAGCTGTATGATAGCCCAAAATCCAATAACTATCAAGGCAGGAATCTTCACAACCTGAACAAAAAAACCAAAGAATATCAGAGTATGCACACGTGCATGAGGGAATAAAAGTATATAGGCGCCGAGAACACCAGCAACTGCGCCGCTTGCGCCTATCATCGGCACAGTTGAAGAAGGCGATGATATAGCATGCGCATATGAGGCTATAATCCCGCTTACAAGATAAAAGAGAAGAAACCTGAAGTGGCCAAGCCTGTCTTCAATATTATTGCCGAATATCCAGAGGTAAAGCATGTTGCCGCCAATGTGCAGAAGGCCTCCGTGAAGAAACATGGATGAAAAAACAGTAGCCATCGGATGCAGCGCCTGTGTCTTTTCTAAAGACAGCAGTCCTGAAGGAATAGCGCCATAGTTATAAATTATATATCTTTCGCCGGCAGGTGAGAGGATTTCCCATAAATAGGCAAGAATATTGATTGTGATTATCCCGATTGTAATGAACGGGAACGTTTGTGTCGGATTGTCATCTTTAAAAGGAAACATTTTTTCTTCTCATCCTGCGTGATGTTAATACTACCCCAAGTGATTATTGGCGGTCAAATAGTCTTAACTTATAATTCAAATGCACATTCTGTTATCGGACTGCTATAATAAGAACAAACATTTTAACTGATATTTCCTGTCCTTAAGCAGGGTAACAATTGCTGGTCATCCCAGTGATGATTTGGCGCCGGGGACTTTAAATAGTATCCTGAAGCAGGCCAAATTGAAGGAGGGAAAATAATATGTATCGTTTCCTTATTGTACTTGAAAAGGCAAATGGCAACTATTCTGCATATTCACCTGATTTGCCGGGTTGCGCTGCTACCGGTGCTACACGTGAAGAGGCAGAAAAAAATATGCATGAAGCTATTGAAATGAGGTAAGCTGAAAAAAGTGGACA
>DOHC01000144.1 GCA_003535475.1 Nitrospiraceae bacterium | reverse complement strand
GAGAAGGAGTCTCCTCTTCATAGATCAAATGTTATGCTCATGTGTCCCAAGTGCAGCAAGCCTGCAAGGATTTCAAATATGGCTTTTGAAGACGGAAAAAAATCACGGGTGTGTAAAAAATGCAAAGAAGCGATAGACCAATAAAGATTTCAAGGTTAAAGACGAAATATTCAAAAGAGATACTTCCTGCTCTTAAGAAGGAGTTTGCGTACAAGAATGTTATGCAGGTTCCAAAAGTTGAGAAGGTGGTTCTTAATGTAGGGCTTGGAGAGGCGATTCAGAACATTAAATTGCTTGAGGCAGCTCAGAAAGAACTCGGCGTCATTACAGGACAGAAAGCAGTTATTACCAAGGCCAAGAAGTCAATTGCGACTTTTAAGCTCAGGCAGGGAATGCCTATAGGATGTAAGGTTACATTAAGGGGCAATATTATGTATGAATTTCTCGACAGATTCATAAACCTTGCACTGCCGAGGGTTAGGGACTTCAAGGGTGTCTCGGCAAAGTCTTTTGACGGAAAGGGCAACTACTCAGTCGGGATAAAGGAGCAGTTTATCTTTCCTGAGATAGAATATGACAAGGTTGAATCTGTTCATGGGCTTGACATCACAGTATGTACAACTGCTAAAACGGATAAGGAAAGCAGGGCATTGCTGACTCATATGGGAATGCCGTTCAGGAAAGAAAAGGTAAAAAGCGAAGGCGAGAAAAAGGAGTAATTGATGGCTAAGACTTGTATGATAGAAAAGGTGAAGAAGGCGCCTAAGTTTAAGGTAAGGGCGTACAACAGGTGCAGAATCTGCGGAAGGCCGAGGGCGTTTCTGAGAGATTTTGGAATATGCAGGATATGTTTCAGGAGCCTTGCCCTCAAAGGGCAGTTGCCTGGCGTAACAAAATCAAGCTGGTGAAGAGGTGACAAATGATGACTGATCCAATAGCAGATATGCTTACACGCGTTAGAAATGCAATTACTATTCGTGCAGAGAAAGTTGATATTCCTGCCTCTAAACTTAAGCTTGAAATAGTGAAAATCCTGAAGGAAGAGGGTTTCATAAAGGCATATAAAATCTTAAAAGATGATAAGCAGGGCGTTTTAAGGATTACGCTTAAATATGTTGATGGGAATAATGTTGTATCCGGGTTGAAAAGAATAAGCAAGCCCGGACGCAGGGTTTATGTAAACAGCAAAAAGATCCCGAGGGTAATGGGAGGCATAGGCATGGCTGTGCTGACAACGCACAAGGGAGTCGCTACTGACAGTACCTGCCGCCGTGAAGGCGTTGGCGGTGAGATTCTTTGCTATGTGTGGTAAAAGAGAGGGGAATAAATGTCGCGGATAGGGAAAAAACCGATAGATATACCAAAAGGTGTAGATGTAAAAATTGCAGATACAACTGTTAATGTCAAAGGACCGAAAGGCGAGCTTTCATCCGGATTCCCTTCCGGAGTGCGGGTTGTAGTAGATGAAGGGAAGGTAGTGGTTGAAAGGACAGGAGAAACTAAGGATATTCGGGCGTTGCATGGACTTGCAAGGAGTCTTATATCAAATATGATATTAGGGGTTTCATCAGGTTACCAGAGAGTGCTTGAAATTACGGGTACAGGTAATAGGGCTCAGGTTCAGGGTAATAAACTTTTGCTTGCTCTGGGATATTCTCATCCGGTAGAATTTATTCTTCCGCCCGGCATTAAGGCTGCCGTAGACCAGAAGCAGACGCAGATTACATTAACAGGCATTGACAAACAGCAGATGGGACAGATCGCGGCAGATTTAAGGGCGCTGAGGCCTCCTGATATTTATAAAGGCAAAGGGGTAAGATACGCGGGTCAGAGATTGAAGCTTAAGGTAGGCAAGGCAGGCAAGAAATAAATTCAAAATTCAAAATTGATGAATTTTAAAATTATATTGGAGGTTGCAAGTTGGCAGCAGAAATAAAGGGCGCAAGAACAAGAAGGCACGAAAGAATAAGGAAGAAAGTTGCGGGTACAACTGAGAGGCCGAGGCTGTCAGTTTACAGGAGCCTGTCACACATGTATGCCCAGATTATAGATGATTTCAAGGGCAGCACTATTGCTGCCGCATCAAGCCTTGATAAAGAGCTGAAAGGTAAAGATAAGAAGTCCGGGAAAGGAAACATCGGGGCAGCAAAGCAAGTTGGTGAGCTTATAGCAAAGAAGGCATTAAAAAAGGGGATAAAGAGGGTTGTTTTTGACAGGGGCGGCTATCTTTATCATGGCAGGGTTAAGGCCTTAGCTGATGCTGCCAGAGAAAACGGGCTTGAATTTTAAATGCAAAATGCAAAATTGTGGGCTACGACTCGTAGAGAATTCCTTAATTTTGAATTTATTTGATAGGGGGTATGGTGAAAAGAATTGATCCTGATGGACTGACTCTAAAAGATAAGGTTGTATTTATAAACAGAGTTGCAAAGGTTGTGAAGGGCGGAAGAAGATTTTCTTTTGCTGCTCTGGTTGCTGTTGGAAACGGAGATGGCATAGTGGGTATAGGCAAAGGCAAGGCAAAAGAAGTTCCGGAGGCAATAAGAAAGGCTGTTGAGCAGGCAAAGAAATCATTGGTTAAATTCCCCTTGAAAGATGGAACAATCCCCCACAGGATAACAGGCAGATTTGGTTCCGGTTATATTGTTATGAATCCTGCAGTCAAAGGCACAGGACTTATCGCAGGCGGCGCCGTAAGGGCAGTGCTGGATGTTGCCGGCATACAGGATATCGTTGCCAAAGCAATCGGCAGCCATAATCCTTACAATACCGCA
>DOHC01000295.1 GCA_003535475.1 Nitrospiraceae bacterium | reverse complement strand
TGTTTCCTTGTCTCTGACAGGCGCATTGCAAGTTTATGTGCAAGCATGATTGGCAAGGGCATAAGCTCCTCTGTTTCATTGCATGCAAAGCCGAACATCAGTCCCTGGTCTCCTGCTCCGCCTGTGTCAACCCCCATGGCTATATCGCCGGACTGCTGGTCTATAGAGGTTATTACAGAGCAGGTTTCGTAATCAAAACCGTATTTTGCCCTGGTATATCCTATGTTCTTAATGGTTTCTCTCACGATGTCAGGTATATGGACATAACATGTTGTTGAAATCTCTCCAGCGACAAAAGCGAGACCTGTAGTTACAAGAGTCTCACACGCCACTCTTGCAGTAGGGTCCTGCGCAATTATCGCATCGAGAATTGAATCTGATATCCGATCAGCTATCTTGTCAGGATGGCCTTCGGTTACAGATTCAGAAGTAAAAAAATAGTTCTTTCTTGTCATTTACAACCTCCTTGAGCTTAGTTTGAATAGATATTTTATAAGCTTTTGGATGAAAAATGGAAGAGGTATTTAAAAACAACTCTTTTTTCTGCTAAAATCTCCTGTGTTCACCCAGCAGTTAATCAACGGCCTTACCCTCGGCGGAGTGTATGCGCTTATAGCTCTCGGCTATACAATGGTCTACGGCATACTTGAGCTTATAAACTTCGCGCACGGCGAGATTTATATGCTCGGCGCATATCTCGGAATTATATTTCTTGCTTTTTTCACAGCTATAGGACTTACATCATACAGCCTTCCGCTTGCGCTGATTCTGACGTTTGTTCTTTCCGTAATCTTTTGTTCAGCCTATGGCTTTACAATAGAAAAGATTGCATATAAGCCTCTGAGAAATGCGCCGAGGCTCAGCCCATTGATAAGCGCAATAGGCGTGTCAATATTCCTCCAGAATTATGTGATGCTCACGCAGGGGGCAACCGATAAGATTTTCCCGCATCTTTTTGAAAAGGCAGGAATTGAACTTATGGGGGCAAGAGTTACATATACGCAAATTTTCATAATAGTGGCCTCAGCAATCTTAATGCTCTCTTTGAATCTGTTTATCACAAAAACACGAATGGGCAAGGCAATGAGGGCGGTTGCGCAAGATAAGGTGATGGCATCACTCGTTGGGATAAACATAAATACCGTCATATCAGAGACCTTTATAATAGGTTCAGGCCTTGCCGCAGTTGCGGGCCTTATGGTTGCGGCGTATTACGGCCTTGTGAATTATTCTATCGGCTATATAGCAGGAATTAAGGCATTCACGGCAGCAGTGCTGGGAGGAATCGGAAGCATTCCCGGCGCAATGTTCGGCGGAATCCTGCTCGGCCTTATAGAGAGCTTCAGCGCAGCTTATATATCAAGTGAATACAAGGATGCATACGCATTTATCATATTGATTATCATTCTGTTTATTAAACCCTCAGGCCTGTTCGGAAAGACACAGGAAGAAAAGGTATGAAAAAAGCATTGTGGCTGGCGCTGCTTTTTCTTCCATTTAAGGGCTTAGAAGCAGCGGGGATTCTCTTCATTGTATTGTTTGCTGCGGTTTCCATGCTGAACATGTTTAAAAAGTATGCCGGAACCATAAAGGGAGTTTTCAGCGATTTTAAAAAATACCTTTCAGGCAGAATCAGGATAAAACTGCCGGAATCAAAAACCCGTTCAATATCTCTGACTCTTCTCATGTCTGTCGTTGTCATGGCCCTGCCTTTTTACGGGCATGATTATCTGATTGACATTGCAGTGCTTTCAGGCATCTACATAATACTGGCACAGGGATTGAATATAGTTGTGGGTTTTACCGGATTATTAAACCTCGGCTTTGTAGCTTTCTATGCGATAGGCGCATATTCGTATGCGCTTCTCAATACAAAACTCGGAATCGGTTTCTGGGCATCCATGCCTCTTTCAGTCATGCTTGTAACTTTATCGGGATTCATACTCGCTATTCCTGCATTGAGGCTGAGGGGAGATTATCTTGCCATAGTGACTCTCGGCTTTGGAGAAATTGTGAGGCTTGTGCTGAATAACTGGGATTCTTTTACTAAGGGGCCGAACGGAATCGGCGGGATTGAGCCGCCGCATATTTTCGGAATGCAGATAAGCAGGCTGGGACATTTCTATTATTTCATCATTATATTTNNGTATTCATAATAAGAAGGGTGGCCGCATCAAGGATTGGAAGAGCCTGGATAGCGATAAGGGAGGATGAGATTGCGTCATCTTCCATAGGGATAAATACAACAGCATACAAGCTTTATTCATTTGCATTCGGAGCATTCTGGGCAGGGCTTGCAGGGGTTCTCTTTGCAGCAAAGATGCAGTTTGTATCTCCTGAGAGTTTCACATTCATGGAGTCTGTCCTGGTACTCTGCATGGTTATACTCGGAGGGCTGGGAAGCATTCCGGGTGTAATATTAGGCGCAGTAATACTCGTTATGCTTCCTGAAATGCTCAGGGAAGTGCAGTTATACCGCATGCTTGCGCTTGGAAGCGGGCTTGTCATGCTTATGATATTCAGGCCGCAGGGGTTAATGGGAGGTAAGGGTGTATCTTTTAGAGGTTAGGGACCTCACAAAACATTTTGGCGGAATAAGAGCAATAGAGGAAGTCAGGTTCAGGGTCAAGGAGGGCTCTATAATGAGCATCATTGGGCCTAACGGAGCAGGGAAGACAACACTCTTTAACTGTCTTACAGGAATAACCCGGCCGACAAAGGGAGCGATAAGTTTTTTTGACAGAGAGATAACAGGCCTTAAGCCAGACAGTATTGTGAAGCTCGGAGTAGCAAGGACATTTCAGAATATAAGGCTATTCAGGGAGATGACTGTCATTGAGAATGTTATGGTATCACAGCACTGTAGGACACAGTCAGGACTCCTGTCAGCAATAATAAGGAGCAGCAGCTTCAGGAATGAAGAAAAGGCAATAAGGGAAAAGGCGCTTGAATATCTTGAACTCGTCGTGCTGGAGTCCTATGCTGATGTTATTGCAGGAAGTCTTCCATACGGCAGCCAGAAGAGGCTTGAGATAACGAGGGCGATTGCAACAGAGCCGAGGCTCATTCTTCTTGATGAGCCCACAGCAGGCATGAACCCTCAGGAAACGAGAGAGATGATGGAGATTATTAAGAAGCTTCAGGAACTCGGCAAAACGATAATTCTTATAGAGCATGATATGAAGGTTGTGATGGGGATTTCGGAGAATATTGTTGTCCTTGACCACGGCGTAAAGATAGCAGAAGGCACTCCTGCGGAGATAAGAAGTAATCCTATGGTTATAGAGGCGTATCTTGGAAAGGAACATTGAGATGCTTGAATTAAATGA
>DOHC01000309.1 GCA_003535475.1 Nitrospiraceae bacterium | reverse complement strand
TCTCAACAACGGTATCTTCGGATGATATTTCTGCTGCTTGCACAATCCTCCTGAGTATGGAGGGATCATAAAGAAAATTCTGGCCAAGATGTTTTTTAGGTTTCAATTTTTTCTACCCTTCAAAGAGATAAGACTTGATATAGCACCTTATCTACCAAAATAACTAAATGATCCTAACTCCTGCATAATAACAGCAGGCTCCATTATCAAGGTCGTTAATAAATGACCTCTCTATTCCATCATTAAATAGAATTCTGACCAAACAGAATCCTCCTTCCAGAGTGGAATGCTTTTCTTCCACAACTTCTCCCTGTCCCCATACACTGTACCTCAGGTGCCTCACCCTATTGCCAATCTTCAAATACATTCTCGGCCTCATGATTTCATTATACCAGAAGAAATCCTGATTCTTACCTTACATAGACTCCGTAAATACTGTATATGAAATGTCCTTTGACAGTGAGTTCTTCCTCTTTCCAGTCCTCAGGCAGCGGCCAGTAAGGAGCCGCATCTTTAAGAGCCTTTATCGCTGCTTCATCAAGGCTTCTGTATCCTGATGTCCTGACCAGTTCCACCTTGCTTAGGCTCCCGTTCTTTTTGATCGTAAAGCTGAGATAGAGGTCTCCGTAAATCCCCCTCATTGCCGCATCAGAAGGATACTGCCATATGCCTTCAATCTTATCTTTAAGCCTCATCATGTAGCCGTCATATTTAAACCCCTTAACATCAAATGTGATACTGCTCTTGTCCTTCTGATCCTCTGTCTTCTTTGCGATTTTCGCTCCTGCCTCTTTAGCGTCTTGTCCTGGAGAAAAACCCTTCCCTTGCTGGGCAATATTATCTATAGTCTCTCTTTTAAGCGGAAAACCTCCGCCTCCCGTGCCCGGCGGTATGCCTGATTGTGAACTTTTCAAATCTTCTGACCCATTGCTCATTGAGCCTGACGGCGCTGCTGTATGTGCAGGGGCTTCCTGACTCTTAGCGCTCTGCGGGCTCTTTGAACCGGTGGATGGGGCAGAGGGAACAGAAGGCTTTGTTGAGGATAAAGGCAAGGATGCGGTCTTTGGCGGCACAGGCGGCAGTATGACTTTCGGACTTTTATGCGTTGTGTCCCCGCCTTCCAGCCCGATATCCTCTGCGGTAACAAGCCTCGCAAAGAATGGCTTGCCCTTTTGCTCTTTAGCAACAGGCGATATAAAGAGGAGCGACATTGCAAGCAGGTGAATTATCAGAGAGTACGATATGAATTTTTTCTGTATCAATTTAAAACTTTTCTGAAAAAGTTTGCAAAGGAGATTAGCTTCCTTCCATCAGAAGACTTTTCAAGCCAGAGCCTCATCGTAGCCGCCTGAATCTCCTGTCTTCTGTAGAGAGAAACAAGTTTCTCGGCAGAATTGTCATCCATCAGGAAATAATCGCAGAGTTTTCTCATGATCATAAACCTGCTGTTAAACCTCTTACGCCACAGCTTCTTATAATCAGAGGGTTCTCCAGCTATTATTGCCATCGCTGCAAACTCCCCAGCCTTCATTGCATAGTATATACCCTCATATGTCAGCGGCATTACCTGCCCTGCCGCATCGCCTATAAAGAGTATATTGTCTTTATTATATAACTCTCCGCTCCATAATGGCACCTTGTACATCCTTGTTCCAGTATAATCAACTGCCGTACCCCTTCTTCCTAAGAATGCCTTGAGCATGCCTTTCAGCTCTCCGGGATCAGAACTGCCGGTGCCTGCTGATATACCTTCAGCCTCAGGAAAGATCCATGAATATGACTTGCGGGCATGTGATTCGCCAAACCAGAACTCACACGTATCGGCATTGTCCTTTTTTATCTCCGTGGTGAGCGTATATATGGCAGAAGGCAGCTTCAACCCGAGTGCAAGCCTTACCCTTGAATTCACGCCATCAGCAGCTATAAGATAGTCAGCTCTTATTTGTTCTTCCCTGCCGTTAATATTTACCAGCGCAGTTATCTGCTTGCCCATCTCCTCAAAATGACTGAACCCGGCTTCTATTAACTGTGCCCCTTTAATTTTTGCGTCTTCCCTCAATAGAGAATCAAACTCACCCCTTTTGACTATGGCAATAGAACCGCCCTCAAGCATAATATCAACAGCATTATTCAGAGGGGATACCAACTTTATATTTTTGACATCTTTTTTGATAGTATTTCTGGGTATGCCTAATTCATCAAAGGCAGCGTCAGGGATTCCGCTGCCGCAGGGTTTGACAAAAGAAAAATTCCTTTCAATCAGGATTGTGTCTATTCCTTCTTTTGCAAGGAAACGGGCTGCTGTTGAACCTGCAGGCCCCCCGCCTATGACAAGCGCCTTAGTGCGGAGCATAACAAGGTACACGATGCATGATACATGATGCATGATTCATGCTTTTTATCCTATATCTTGCATCATGCATCATGTATCGTTAAAATCCGGGCGGGAAAGGACAGTGAATCCTTGCCCTTTTTATTCCTGAAGAGCCGCTAAGGAAATATGCTGCTATCTTAAAAAAGAATTCTCCGACAGAGCCCGATATTGTGCCGTCCCTGTTTTCACCCCAGTTAAGGGTTTTTTCATTGTTGTTTATAGCGATTATCATATATACCTGTCCAACTTTCATCTCTTTGATATCTTCGTCGCTTGGTATAGGCAGTCCCTTTGTTACACCGAACTGGGCATGAGAATGGAAGTCGCCTATGATCTGAAGCCTGTCAAATTTCTCTAATATAGGCTCTATCTTCTTATGATTCTTGTGCTGGAAGGTAACTCCCTTATGTTTCCTTCTTGCCGTCTGAAAACTGAATGCATGTTCAATTATAAATCTGCCTTCAGGTTTATAACCGAGAAGAAAGCCTAGGCTCTCTCTCTTGTATACCTCTGCAGAGCTTAATAAAAGGTCTACAAACGCATTCTCGGATAAATAAACCCTCATTTCTTGACCTCATGATGAGGCAATCTTACGCTGAGCACAGGACACGGTGCGTCTCTTACCACCTTTTCCGCGGTGCTTCCGAAGATAACCCTGTCAAGCCCTCTCCTGCCATGCGTGCCTATAACTATAAGGTCCGCCTTATTCTCTCTGGCAAATTTTAAAATCTCCTCGTATGGCCGCCCCTTTACAACAATACGCTCAATGTCCTTTATCCCTCTGAGTTCTTCGATGCCATACCTGTCTATCTCTTTTGCCGCATTTTTTTCCATATCCCTGTACAACTCGTCCAGAGACACATGAGGCACATACGACGCCGTTGCCCCAGCTATGTCCTGAATAACATGAAGCAGATAAAGTTTTGCGCCATAATGCTTTGCCATATCAGCCGCATAAGGCAGGGCAGTATCCGAGCCCTCTGAAAAGTCCGTAGGAAAAAGAATCTTCTTAACGTTCATCTCACGCCTCCCTTAAATAGTTAGCTGCATCCTCAGGGGATGTTGTTATCACATAGAAACCCGAACCCCACTCAAAACCGCTCATTCTCGTAAGTCTCGGCATTACCTCTATATGCCAGTGGAAATCCTCTCCGAGCGTATGCCAGTGATTACGCCTCGGTATCATGTTCGGCGCTGTGTGTATAATATAATTATACGGTGGATTTTTCAGTATAGTCCTGAGTTTTTTGATCATAGCTGACAGCATCAAAGCAAGGTCTTCCATCTCCTCCGAATTTATCTCCTGAAATGCACAGGAATGCCTTTTCGGAATTATGCAGAATTCAAATGAAGAACTCTGGGCATAAGGGCAGAAGGC
>DOHC01000142.1 GCA_003535475.1 Nitrospiraceae bacterium | reverse complement strand
GGATAAACGGCAGTTCCGCAAATGAATTTTCACGGGGCAGAATTATATTATTCAGATATCCGTTTATTTCCAGCGACTGAAAATCGCTGAGTACAATACTGCTGAGTTTCTGAATATCCTCATCAGAAAGGAATTCATTTTTCAGCAGTGAGAGAGTTCTTTCATTTACGCCTTCGGGCATCAGAATTCCCTTTGAGAGTTCTTCAAACTGCCTATGAAAAATTCTGCCGAGTATAACCCATTCTTCGCCGTGAGTTATCCTTATGTCCAGGTCCTCTGTAACATCTCTCCATTTTACATCTGTTGTGAAAGGCAGCGGTTCTGTGAATACATGCTCCTGCGCGGTTAATCTTTGAGCATGAAGAACAGGGCGGGAGGGAAGGGAAGCAGAATAAAGTTTCTCTATCTCCGCCTCGGTAAGTATTTCAAAGAAAGCAGTTCTGCTGTTTATTTTTCCATTCTTCATTATGTCAAAATTTTCTGTGAGATACGCAAGCCTTCCTGCGGGAGATTTCTCTTTGCTCAGAGTGCCGAGCATGCACAGAAAATCCCTTGCCCTTGTAACAGCTACGTAAAAAAGGCGTTTTCCTTCCTCAAGTTCTTTTTCCTTCCTTCGTGCAAACCCGGCGATATTTTTCCTCTTTGCAGAATCTTCTTCGTATGCTATTGAGATCCTGCTGCCTTCTTCATCTATGACAATTGAGCTGCTTCTTGGAGTGTCTGCCTCGTCAAGAGACGGCAGAAATACCATCGGGAACTGAAGCCCCTTCGCGGCATGTATTGTCATTATCTTTACTGCGTTCATGCCCTCGGTGTTTATATTTGCCTTTGGCTCATCCCCATCCCTTGCCTTGATGAGCTTCTCCCGTATCTCCAGCCCTGAAAATCCTGATGATTCATAGGACTCAATGAGTTTTATGAATTTCTTTATGTTAGCCTGCCTCTGTTTTTCCCTGTAGTGTTTCCAGCCTTCTGTCTCTGTGAGCGCCTCTTCAAGTATTATTGCAAGCGGCGTGATCTTTGATTTCTCTATCCAGCTATGAAGCATCCTGAATATCCCTGAGAATTCCAGTTCAGCCTGAAGTTTATTTATGAGCGGCTGATTGTTTTCCGCAATAAGATTTAAGAGGGTTTCATAATCAATTCCGAACAGCGGGCTTCTCAGCGCACAGAAAAGGCTGTAGTCATCATGAGGGTCAATAATAAAAGAAAGGAGTTCCCGCAGCAAAGCAACCTCAGGTTCGTCATAGAACCCGATGCCTTTCACTACAATAAAAGGTATATGCTCTTTTCTCAGCGCGCTCTCAAATAAGGTGAGGTGAGTCCTCTTTCTTAAAAGCACTGCCATGTCTCCGAAGGCACATGGCCTTTTCCTGTCTCCGTCAGATATTTCATATATGCCTGCAAGGGATTTGATTCTTTTTGCCAAGGCAGAGGCCTCTTTTATACGGCTTTTCTTGGTGTTGTCTCCTGCTTCTGCAAGCGCAAGCTCAACCCTTCCTTCTCCTTTTCTTGTTGCCTCAAAAGGAGCATACCTTGTCCGCCATGTCTCATGAAGGGCCGGGGGCATGAGCTTTTCGAAGAGAGCGTTTGTGAAATTTATGATTGCAGGCAGACTTCTGAAATTCTCTTTTGCCTCTTCAAAGTGATATTCATTTCCGAGCCATTCGGAAAGCCTGCTTTTTGCTTCTTCAAACACGCCTGCGTTTGCTCCCCTGAAGAGATAGATTGACTGCTTGTCGTCTCCGACAAGGAATATCGTGGGAGTTTTCCCCTTGCTCCTTTTTGATCCAAGGCCCGAGCGCCATTCTTCCGTGAGTTTGTCTATAATTTTCCACTGGATTGAATTTGTATCCTGAAACTCATCAACGAGTATATGGTCTGTATGCTCGTCAAACGAATAAAGTATATTCTGCCATTCAGGGTGGCTGGCCAGCGCCTCGTATGTCATAATCTCAAGGTCATCAAAATCAAGGAGATGCCTTTCAAGTTTTTTGTTTTTATATTGTTCAAGGCATTTTGAGTAGAGCTCAAGGATTCTTTTTTCTTCCCCATTTTCAACAGAATATTCTCTCTTTAAGAGTAATTCTGATACAGGCCTTTTGCCGTACAGCGTATTAAGGATTGAAAAGACCTTATCCCATCCTTTAATACCCCTGTCTTTCATCATGTCAAAGAACAGCGCGGGCTTGTCTTTCTCTTCCATCACGCATTCATAAACAGCCTCTGACCAGAGAAGAGACGCCTCAAACTCATCCATAACATCAAGCGAAGGGTCTACTCCGAGTTCTATGGAGAAACGCTTTAAAAGTTTAAGGCAGAATGCGTGGATGGTTGATATTCTCATCAGCGGCATCTTTTCTTTAATCTTGGAAAACAGGCCGGGATTTTCCCTTTCAAGGATGTTGAAGATTCTTTCCTTCATCTCCGCCGCCGCCTTTTCAGTGAATGTGATGCAGAGGATTTTTTCTATCTCAGAGCCGTCAAGAAGAAGGCTTATATACCGCCTTGCCAGCTTTTCTGTTTTGCCCGAGCCGGCAGGCGAGGAAATGATTACGCTTTTTTGGGTGTCAAGGTAGCTGTTCATGTCTTAGGATAATATTTCCTTCCAGATGTTCGCAATAGAGATTTATCCCGAGTTGTTCTTATTATTTGCATTTTTATTTTATAAGTCTACTGCTCTTCTCTTTTTGCTAGTTTTTTGCTATTCTTTATTTGTGGCTCTTCTGGAACTAATCATGGAGAGAAAATGAAACACTCATGCCCCGAAAGCTTTCAGGGCACAAGGGGCGATGAAAATGTCATTCCCCGACCCCCTTGTCATT
>DOHC01000038.1 GCA_003535475.1 Nitrospiraceae bacterium | reverse complement strand
GCAGAGATAAAAACAGGGATTACAAGATGACTGGCTCTGTCCCATATCTTGCCGAGCAAAGGCAGTGAATCATAATTCAGAGATTTCAGGCCGGAAATCGGAAGCCAGCCGAGATATACCCCGAAGAACATCATTAAAAGAAGCGCTAACCAGAATGACGGCATTGCAAACCCGATGAAAACAGTTGTTGTCATTAACTTGTCATAAAGAGAATTCTGATGGGTTGCTGATGAGACGCCTATCGGTATCGCGATAATAAGGATAATTGCAAACGTTATCAGATTTATCATCAACGTGATGAAGAGTCTTCTGTCAAGCAAGGACTGTTTCTTGTCCCATATCTTCTGTATAACAGGTCTTCTGTCAGTTGAAAATGATTCGCCGAAATCAAGTTTTACAATCCTTTTCAGCCATAGGCCGTATTGGATTATCACCGGCTTNNATGTAGAGTTTCTCAAGCCTCTCTCTTGCCTCAGGCGTTATCTTCGGATTTAATTCTGTGAGAATATCAGTAGGTTTTCCGGGAGCAAGGTGGATGATAAAGAACGAGATTAAAGTAATCCCGAAGAGCGTGGGGATCATCTCAAGGAGTCTCTTAAAAAGATAACTGGCCATATTTAACTAATTTCCTAATTCGTCATTCCGTGCTTTAATTTTCTGTCATGCCCGAAGTCTTTAATCGGGCATCCATGGGTTCCCACGAAAGTGGGAATTCAATTCCTTTCCATGGATTCCCGCTTTCGCGGGAATGACAAGTATTTTGTAATAGATCATTTAAGGCTCCACCATATGCTTTTGCATTTTTTTAGGCGCATACCATTTCGGAAGATTATAGGTTATACCGATAGGCGAAGGTTTTATTCCTTTAAACCTTGCATGAACAACCGGCGTTGCATCAGGCACATATAAAAAAAGATACGGCAGTTCTTCAGCGAGTATTTCCTGAATCCTGAAATATGCCTTTTTCCGTTCTTCCATGTTAAATGTCCTTCGGCCTTTTTCAAGGAGCTCATCAACTTCAGGATTGCTGTAGCTGATGAAATTGAACTCCTTCTCTTTTGTCTTGGATGAATGCCAGATGTCATACTGGTCAGGGTCAAGCCCTATGCTCCACCCAAGGATTACAGCCTCAAAACGCCTTTTATCTATAAATTCATTAATGAATGTTGACCATTCAAGCGCCCGTATCTCAACCCTTATCCCTATCTTTGCAAGCTTCCACTGTATAATCGTTGCGGCATTTTTTCTCAGCGTATTGCCCATATTTGTGAAAATCGTGAACTTGAACTGGTTTCCGTCTTTGTCCAGTAATCCGTCACCATCAGTATCTTCCCATCCTGCTTCTTTAAGAAGCTCTCTTGCCTTCTCGGGATTGTATTCATATTTTTTTACATCAGGATTATAAGGCCATGTGTTCGGGACATAAGGCCCTGTTGCCGGGCTTCCAAGCCCGAAAAGCACAACATCAATAATCTCGCTCTTGTCTATTGCGTATGCTATCGCCTGTCTTACACGCTTATCCTGAAAAAATGGATGTTTAAGATTAAAACCCATATAGGTGTATGCAAAAACCGGGTAGCGGAATTTCTGAAAGTTATTTTTGAAAAAATCCGTGTTCGTCTGCTTTGTATATTGTATCGGCGTCAGCCCCATCATATCTATGCTGCCTGCCTTAAGCTCAAGAAACATTGTTGCAAGGTCAGGGATTAACCTGTAAACATACCTGTCTATGTAGGGCCTGCCTTCAAAATACTCTCTGTAAGAATCAAGAATCAATTCCTGTCCCGGAGTCCATCTTTTGAGCTTGTACGGCCCGAGTCCTATTGGATTTCTTCCGAATTCAATCTTTGTTATATCCTTTCCTTCAAGCAGGTGTTTTGGAAGAACAACAATGCCTGTCCATGAAGTAAGCGCAGGCGCAAATGGTTTTTCATACGTGACCCTGAATGTGTATTTATCAACAACCTCTGCTTTTTTTACCTGTAAAAAATCTTCCTTATACGCCGTGGGTGTTTTTTCGTTAACAATCGTATCGTACCCGAATTTCACATCATCTGCCGTGAATGCAGCGCCGTCAGCCCATTTCACGCCTTTTATCAGATGGAATGTTATGACAAGCCCGTCCTTGGAAATATCCCATGATTCTGCGAGGTCTCCGATAACGCTGAGGTCAGTGTGGTATTTTACAAGCCCGTTGAACATTAACCCTGCAATATCATGGGAAGCGCTGTCGCTTGCAAGCATATATATCAGATTGCTCGGCTCTCCGATCGTACCAACTATCAGCGCATCGCCGTATGCAGGCTCGGCAGAATTATTCCCTGCGCCTGATTTAACATCCATAACAGTTTTTTCCCTACTGCCCGCGAAATTTATGGCCATTAGAAAAAAGGCAAGCGTGATAAAGATTTTTACTGCGTGTTTCTTAGTAAGGAGCAGCCTTTTCCCGCTGTAAGAAAGCATGAGATTATTATACAAGAATTATGTTAGAAAAATTCTGGAAAAGTTACGATACATATGCG
>DOHC01000198.1 GCA_003535475.1 Nitrospiraceae bacterium | reverse complement strand
GGATATTCAGGATGATACGCACGCACTTGTAAAAGAAGAAAAACTCGGAGGGAAAGACTGTTTTGTTATAAAAAGCACACCTAAGGCAGGAGACGTGGATTACAGCTATAAACTCTCGTGGATTGATAAAGGCAACTTCCTGCCGCTTAAGGAAGAATATTATGACAAAAAAGGAGAGCTTTACAGGATGTTCTCTGCGGATGAGATAAAGGACATAAAAGGCTTTCCGACTATTACGAAAAGGACAATGAAAAATCTCCAGAGCGGGCATAGGACAGAAGTCACATATATAAAATCCGACTACAATATAGGGATTGAAGACAGCTTCTTTTCAGAAAGATACCTCAAACAGCCTCCAAAAAAATGGATTGAATGATTGTGAAGTATGTTAAGAAAGCAACAAATAGACAGCTTTTTTATAGGTTGTCATTCCCCGATTTAATCGGGGAATCCAGTATTTCCGGTTTTTTTCTATTGCTGCGTTTCTGGATTCCCGTTTTCACGGGAATGACCGTATTGCTTCTTTTTCCATTTTATGCGATGGCAGCGGATGTTTCTCTACATGGTTTTGTGCAAGGCAATTACTCCTTCAGCTCCCGCGCATCCAATCCTGACGGCGGCGATTTTAAATGGGCAGAAGAGAGGGTGCAGTTAAAGCTTGACGCCTCAAAAGAGCCTTTAAGATTATTCATAAGGACAGATGCCTTTTATGACCACATTGATGAAAAGGCTCAAATAGAGTTAAGGGAAGGCTATATTGACCATGTTGAAAAGAAATGGGATATCAGGGCAGGCAGGCAGATTATCACATGGGGTCTTGGAGACCTCCTATTTATAAATGATGTATTTCCAAAAGACTATGAGGCGTTCTTTTCTGGAAGGCCTATGGAGTATATGAAAAAAGGAATTGACGGAGCAAAAATCGGCTTGTATCCTGCCTTTGCCTCGTTTGAGTTTATTGCGATACCTATATTTGAGCCGAACAATTATACCAATGCAAAAAGATTTTACATGTTTGACCCTATGCCGAATGTTACAAATAGGGAAGAAAAAGACCCTGCTACGAACTTTGAGAACACAGAATTTGCATTAAGGGCCTACAGGGATATTGCAGGATTTGATGCATCAGTATATTTGTACAGGGGATTTTACCGCAAGCCGTATATGATACCCGATGACATCAATAACACTACAAAGATTACATATCATTATCCTGAACTCTCTGTTTATGGAGCAAGTCTTCAGGGGAGGGCATTGGATGGAGTCTTGAGCTTTGAGGCAGGATATTATGATTCAAGGCAGGACAGTTCTGGGAGTGATTATACAGCGCCAAATTCCCATACGAAATTTCTCGTTGGCTATCAAAGACAACTGTGGGAAGACTTCACAGTCGGGCTTCAATACTACAATGAATACATGCATCAGTATTCAGAATATGTAAAGAACCAGCCGTCAGGGCTGCCAAAAGACAAAAGACTCTACAAGCTTGCAACTGTAAGGTTAACGCAGCTGCTTATGCACCAGACATTAAAACTCTCATTTTTTTCATTTTATAGCCCATCTGATGGAGACTATATGTTGAATCCCGAAATTAAATACAACTTTTCTGACCACATATGGGGTTCAGTTGGAGCAAATATTTTCGGCGGCGGTGAAAAATGGAGCCAGTTCGGGCAATTGGATAAAAACGATAATATCTATATGCAGGTGAGGTATGAGTTCTGATAGAGCTACCAAGAGCTATGAATAGCAGGTGTGTAATGCGCAGGATTGACAATCATCCTTCAAATACAAAATAATAACTTATGCGAATTGCATCTTTGATAGTCTTGATTGCAGTATCCATCGCGTTCACCGGCGTGTCGTCACATGCTTTGCCTAGTCCTTCCGCTCAAACCACGAAGTCCTGCTGCGATGATTGTAATAAAGAAGAGGGCAAAACTGTTGATCATTGCTCAACTCCTGATTGCCCGATGTTTTTCTGTCTTTCAATGAACATCGTCACGCCATTTACTCCGTCAATTCAGACGGAAAGTGTTTTTGTCACTCGCCACACCAAAGAATTCCATTTAAGCATTTCACTAAAACCAATCTTCCATCCTCCGGCAATAGTCTAAACCCAAAATTACGCAAGCCTCTCAAAGCGTCATTGCGAGGAGCAAAGCGACGAAGCAATCCCATGAGTTTAGAGATTGCTTCGCCTTCGGCTCGCAATGACAGTGCGGTAACGATTTTCAAATAACCCCTGCGTAATTCGGGTTAAACTGGAAAACCATATCAGGTAGTTGATACAGGGATATTTTGTCCCTGCATTGCATTCTTTTAAAAATTTGGAGGTCATTATGAAAAAGTACATCCTTACTATTTTGGCGATTATCCTTATTGCAGGAATAGCCTTTGTGAGCTTAAGCAATGGAAAGACTAAAACAGTAAAGGAAGGCGGAGTATTAAGTGTCAATGATATTCAGGCAGACCCCTCTGCCTATAAGGGCGCCATCACCATTACAGGTGTTGTGGCAGATAAGTCACGTTTTAAAGTGCCTGCAAATGTCTTTTTGATGGTAGAGACGTCAGAGGCCAAAATTTGCAAGCAGACAGGCTGTGCAAGATTCTATCTCCCGGTGAAGCTTGAAGGCGTGATACCAAAAGAATGGGATGAGGTTAATGTTACGGGGAGTTTTGCTGAAGGCGCTGGACTTCTCTTTGTGGCTACAAAGGTAGAGGTGCTGAGACACCTCACTTTCAAATAGGAGGCGAGAATGAATATTCCAAAACTTGTATTAAAGAACATCACACGCAGAAAGGGGAGGTTCATCTTCACACTTCTCGGTATAACTATCGGCATAGCCTCGTTTGTGACCCTCTTGTCTCTTGGTGGGGGACTGAAGAATGAGATAAAAAAACAAGCAACGGAACTTGGTGCAAACCTTGTTGTAACACCAAAAGGCTGGTGTGCTTATGAGCAGGTCTCGGTCTTGACGGGAGAGCAGTTGCCTGAGGCTATACCCTTTGATGTAGTAAAAAAGATTTCTGCTATAAAAGGGCTTACAGCCGTGCCTTATCTCACCGAAAGGACTGCTATAAAAAACAGTCCTGTACCTGTTATAGGCATCCTTCCAGAGGAGATGAGGGCATTTAAGGCATGGGAGATGGAGAAGGGTTCATACTTTGAAATGCAAAACGAAAAGGCTGTCATCATTGGCTCAGGTATTGCACAGCAATTCAAATTGAATCCTATGAATGAGTTAACAATTAGGGGAGAGAGATTTCCTGTGAAGGGAGTTCTTAAAGAGACAGGAAGTAAGGATGACATTGCTATATTCATGCCCCTTTCAGTTGCGCAGAGACTTTACGGTGTTAGAGACATGGTCTCCTTCATAGCAGTTAAGGTGGACGATATCTCAAAGACGGATGAATATATCCTCAAGATTCAGGAGACCGCAAATGTCGCAGTGGTGTCTGATAAACAGTTACTTAAATCAGTGCTTTCTATAGTTGGCACTGTAAGCCTTACTCTTCAGCTCATTGCAGCGGTTGCCATTCTTGCCTCAGCCTTCGGGATAATAAATACTATGATGACGGCAATTTATGAAAGGAAGCGGGAGATAGGAATACTCCAGGCCATTGGTGCAAAGAGAAGCACAATATTCAAGGCATTTCTCCTTGAGTCAGGATTCTATGGCATTCTCGGAGGTATCATTGGAGTGGCTTCAGGTCTTGTCTTTTCTTCCATCGCTTCTCCGTATATATCCCAGAATGAGTTTACAGCCTTTATGAAAGGTTCAGAGATTGCGCAGACATTTGA
>DOHC01000286.1 GCA_003535475.1 Nitrospiraceae bacterium | reverse complement strand
ACATTTTATTATGAGTCAACTGGAATATACAAACAGGGATTAAGCCTGTCAAGGTAATTTTCGCATCGACTCTGACACTCTAACACTTTGATACTTTTTCTGCAAAGATAGTTTAATATTGTCAAAAAGTCCCTGCAGAGAGCGAAAAGGCTGTTCGGCGGCAGAGTAGAAATTCTATTAAACTGTTTTTTCGGTTTAGTATTAATGGCTATTTTTGTTATTATACCTACACCTATTTTTAATCTTGAGGAGGTTTTATGCCTGATATTAAAAAAATGTACCGCACTATTATGGATGACAATTTCCCTGATGATATGACAATAAAATTCGGGAATCAGACACTCATTTATAAGAAGCGTGCATGGAAGATACCTGATGAAAAAACAGGCGAACTTATTGAGAAAGGATTGCGTTACGGAGAAAACCCTGACCAGCAGGCAGCTATTTATGAACTGGTAAACGGCAATCTGGTTCTCGGCGGATGTGAGTATATAAATGCCGGAAACGGGCTTGTAAGCAGCATTACAGAAGAGGCCATGATACAGGCAGGAAAACATCCCGGTAAAACTAATATGACAGACCTTGATAACGGTTTAAACATACTAAAATATCTCATGAATAAGCCTGCTGCTGTTATCTTAAAGCATAATAACCCATGCGGCGCAGCGCATGGGACAGACATTGCTGATGCATATGACAGGGCTAATATGGCAGACAGGATTGCAGCATTCGGCGGATGTCTTGTTGTTAACAGAGCAATGGATAAAAAAACAGCAGAGGCTGTTAACGAGAATTACCTTGAGGTTGTTGCAGCTCCTGATTTTGAGGAAGGTACAGTAGCGATACTTGCAAAAAGGAAGAATCTCAGGATTATAAGAGTCAAAAAAATCAATGAGCTTGGAAAATACAGGAACTTCCGTTTTGTTGATTTCAAGTCGTTGATTGACGGCGGTTTGATAGTCCAGCAGTCGCAATTAAGCAGGATAAAGAGCAAGGATGATTTCATACCTGCAAAGACTGTATACAAGAACAAAGAATATGCCACTGAAAGGATACCGACTGATAAAGAATATGAAGACATGATTTTCGGCTGGAGCGTTGAGATGGGCATTACATCAAACTCTGTCATCTATGTAAAAAACGGAGAGACGGTAGGTATCGGCACAGGCGAACAGGACAGGGTGGGCGTTGCCGAGATTGCAGTATTCAAGGCATATACAAAATATGCTGATGCCCTGTGTTTTAAAAACTACGGCATACCTTACAAGACTCTCGAGATGGAAGTTGCAAGAGGCGAAAGAGACGCAGGACTGCTTCAGGAGATTGATGAAGAGACAAGGAAGAATAAGGGAGGGCTCATCGGCGCAGTGATGGTATCCGATGCGTTCTTTCCGTTCAGGGACGGAATTGAAGTAGGAATAAAGCAGGGAGTTACAGCAGTTGTCCAGCCTGGAGGCTCGGAGAGGGATTTTGAGGTCATTGAGGCATGCAATCAGGCAGACCCAAAAGTTGCAATGGTATTTACAGGACAGAGGGTGTTTAAACATTAATATAAAATCACAAAAAAGGAGATTATAAAATGGCTGAGACAAAGGCAACAATAGAGACTAAATTCGGGAATATTGAGTTAAACTTTTTTCCTGACGCTGCTCCCAACCACGTTAATAATTTTACGGAGCTTGCCCAAAAAGGATTTTACGATGGCACGACCTTCCACCGTGTAATCCCGGGCTTTATGATACAGGGAGGAGATCCAAATTCTAAAAGTCCTGACAAGTCAAGACATGGAATGGGAGGCCCCGGATATACGGTCAAGGCTGAATTCAATAACATCCCACACAAGAGAGGAACCCTCTCTGCTGCCCGGTCTGCAAATCCGGACAGCGCGGGCTCCCAGTTTTTCATCTGCGTCGCTGATGCGTCTTTCCTTGACAGGCAGTACACGGTATTTGGCGAGGTGGTTTCAGGCATGGATGCAGTGGACAAGATAGTGAACCAGCCAAGGGATGCAAGCGACAATCCTGATGAGAGAATTGAGATGAAGGTGAAAGTTGTGGAATAAAATGAAGGCGCCGGGTCAATCACCTCTGCAAACAACTACAGAGGCCTATTCCCCGTCGCCTTGATTGTCTTGCTCGCGCTTTGGCTCAAGAATTATTCTGGCTATTTGAAAGGGACCTCGCATGTATGCACCTTTTTCCTACTACCGAGATTTCAAGCAACCCTCAAGCCTATTTAGTTCAAATTCCTCTGCCCCAATCGGTGTGGCCACATACTCATCATGTGCTGGCAGATATCCAGTTGGTATTGGGTTAAGTGCATTTGGGTTATGAATTACAGCCATGGGTTCTGAGTTTCCGACTGCTGACGTTCCATCTACATCCACGGCCCAAATGGCACTAATCGGCTGGAATCTCGCGTCAAGAAAGGTGTAAGCTGGAACGGGCGCCCCTTTGGGCTTTGAAATTAGAGGGCGGTGCTGATGTCCAGCGCTTGTCTGTTCCAGCGTATCGCGATTGATTCTTATCTGATATGGTCCAACTGCAAAGACCGCCTCAACTGCAAAAGGGAATTGGCTTATGCCAAACAGTGCAGGAAATGGGCCATTGCGAAGTTGTCGGCCATTTACGGCGATTACATATGCATCTCCAGATGTGACAATTCCTTTTTCAATATAACCCTTAATGGCACCGTCCAAGCTACCGATCAGCTTTTCCGCCTTCTCTTTGATGGCGCTTGTCCACCGCAAAAGTATCTGTTCGTGTGGGAAATCTATGCCAGAGCCCAATTCAAATGTTAGCCAGTCTGACGGTACTCCTGTTGGTTCTGGGCAAATAACTTCGATCCAAATCTTTCGTCCATTCCTAATCAGTAAAAAGTCTGGGCCGCCATTATGGGAAGGCTCAGGCTCTATCCCCACTTTTCTCAAATGCGCCGCGAGCAAAGCCTCCGATACTCGAGACCAGAATTTTAGTTCGGAGCCGGAACAAAGGTCTTTGGTGAAATTCGGATCAGCCAAGCCAGACTTGACAAAAGCCTTGCACGCGTTTGCAATTTCATCGCGCACTGCCTGTGGCCGACCATTGCCGGGATATCGTTGCAGAAGCAAATTATCAATAAGATGTTCGTGCATGTGTGACTGGACCGCTAACGGCGAGTTGAGCGTGGGCACGAACCTGCTGAAAGCCGAAGGCTTTATTGCAGGTTCGTGTCGATGCTCGAACGACTTGTTAGAGACGCG
>DOHC01000102.1 GCA_003535475.1 Nitrospiraceae bacterium | reverse complement strand
TCAGCCCGAAAACTTTTTTTACAGAATCAGCGGAAAGTTCAATAGCTGTCTTTATATCACCTTTTCCTTCAGCAGAATAAAAACCGCCTGCCTTCAGTTCTGAATCATAGGCCCTGAGAGTGACGTTCTTTATATCAATTCCGTCTTTCCTGAAAAACAATACAGCATCTGCGCCAACTTTCAATTCAGGGAAATCCCTGATATTGGAGATAAATTCTTTTATGCTGGCTTTCATTCGCGCGGTTTCACCTAACAAAATCTCACCGCTCAATCCTTTGCCTCTTAAAACAGCGCCATCCGCAGGATCATAAAAGCCAAATCCTCCGTCACGCACTTCTATCACATCCACAACAACTTTCATCTTCCTGGGGTCTTCCTTGCTCAAATACTCTTTAACCCTCTTGATGACGTCATCCGCCTGTTCCCTGTCAGTCCATAACTCAGGCTCTTTCAGCACTATTCTTTTCAGCGCTATTTTTTTTCTCCGTATTGCGGACAGCTTCGGATATCCCTTTATCCTGTCAACAGTCAAAACCCTGTTGCCCTCATCATCAAACAGCTTCACGCCCTTTGCCTCGATGAATAACGGGAATAAATTAAGGTATATTGACTGGGCTATCACCTTGCGGCCTGTCATGTTCTCAAGCTCAGGCAGTATTATTTTCTTTAATGCATTTGATATGTGCGGGCCGCGGGAAACAAAGATAATTATCCCTATGAGCAGTACGCCCGTCGAAAGATATGCTATTCGTTTTATCCTTTTAGATTTTTCCATAGAAATTCCAGCAATTTCACAGCCTTAAGCCCGTTAACCTTTTTGCCGTCATGCTGAATATAAAAAACGTCCTGAGCAATGCCTGATTCAGTATTAACCCTTGCCGATATTATATTCAGCCCGCTTTCATGCATAAGGTTAGACACATCATAGAGAAGGCCGTGCCTGTCCTTTGAAAAAAATTCAACGACCGTGCTTTCCTCGGAAGTCTCATTATCAAGTTCCACAAACACGTCAAACTTCCCGTTAACCTCTTTTGCGATACCGCGCAGAATTATTGATCCGACTCCTGCTGTAACATCCTTAAGCCCGTTTTTAATAACATCTTTCATTTCATTCCACCAGAGTTCTTTCCAGTTTGAAATTTGAATTTTATCAATAACAAGACCATTTTTACCAGTATACAGCCTTGCCCTTACTATATTCAGCCATTTTGAAGAGAGAAATCCGACTATCCGTGAAAAAAGCCCGGGGCTGTCCAATGCGCCGATTGTTATCTCTGTTATGCCTCGTGATTTTTCGCTTATTGCTACTGCAAAACCGTCTTTCCGGACACTGCGCGCAAGGTTGTAATCCTCGTGTATTTTTTCAGGAGGCGTTGAGAGCAGATACTTCTCAGGCATCTCATTCAGGAAACTGCTTAATCCCTCTCTATCGTCATCTGCGCAGGAAGACAGAATAGTTTCTATATAAGCCGCAGGGTCTTTCCTTATTCCGCGGAGATGATTTAAGGTCCTTTCATAGAGATCTTTAAGGAGATAGGCCTTCCACTCTGTCCAGAAATCAGGATTGACGGCAGACATATCCGCATATGTCATAAGACAGAGCGCCGTAAGGCTTTCCTCGTCGCTTGCTGAATCAGCAAACTGCGCTATAACCTCAGCATCCTCAATCTCCCTCTTTAATGCAAAAACAGACATCAGGATATGGTTTCTTACAAGGAATTCTATCCTTTGGCGTTTCTCAATATCAATATTGAACCTCTCAACAATATTTTTAAGCCTTTTGTATCCTTCCTCTTCATGATACCTGCCTGCAGCCTTGCCTATGTCGTGAAAGAGCAATGCCATAAATAGTATTTCTCTTTCCTTTATATTCTTCATACTTTCGGCGAGATGTTCAAGGTTTTTATATTTTGTAGCAGCTAAGCTCTCAAGGTTCCTTATTGCAAGCATTGTATGCTCATCAACAGTATATCTATGAAAGGGTTCATAAATCACAAGAGACTTCAATGCGCCAAATTCAGGAATAAATCTTCCAAGCACCCCTGTTTCAAGCATCTCTCTGAGAGTCTCATATACCCTTTTCCCCTTAAATATCTCAAGAAAGAACGATACAGCCCTATGCGAATTCCTGACCTTTCTGCCAACTAAAAGCAAATTGCGCTTAATATCTTCCCTGAGAGTATGGCTGAAATATCCGCCTGTTTTTGAAAAGGCGTAAAAAGCCTCCATGATGTTGACAGGATTGTTTTTTAAAATATCCTTCTGCGATGAGATAATCACGCCTTTATACAAAATAAAATTATCAGTTATTTTTTTCTTTCTTGCTGCTCCCCAGTTCCCTGTAATCAGCCATTGCCTGAGGCACATGCCTGATATTGTAGATGTTATTTCCTTTACAGCGCTCGCCTTAAGATAAAAATACCGCATAAACCTCTCTGAGCCTGAAAACTTTTTTGAATCATTAAACCCCATCTTTTTTGAAACATAATCCTGTACGCCGAATGAAAGAGCGTCATCCCTTCTGCCGTTTATGAGATGCAGGCAGAATCTCACTTTCAGCAGAAAATCGTATGCCTTAATAAGCCTTCTGAAATCATTCCCTGAGATAATATCTGATATGCCTTCAATGTTATTAATCTTTAGCGCAATCTTTGAAAGCCATAGCACTGTATGTATGTCCCTAAGCCCTCCCTGCCCTTCCTTCACATTCGGTTCAAGCAGGAACACCGAGCCGCCGAAGTCCTTGTGCCTCTTCTCCATTTCTTTCAGCTTCCCGCTTATGAAATTCTTCTGCTTTCTGTATGCAAGCTCCGGATAAACTCTATCGTGAAAATAGTTATATGCTCCTCTGTCCCCGGCGATAAACCTCGCTTCAAGCAAAGAAGTATGCGTACGCAGGTCTTTTTTTGCCTCTGCAACGCATTCATCAGGAGTCCTGAAGCAGTGGCCGATTGTAAGCCCTGCATCCCAGAGTTTGTAAAGCATGGATTCAACCTTTTTTGAATCGGTCTTATCCTCTGCAAAAAACATAATATCAATATCAGAATAAGGAGCAAGCTCTGCTCTGCCGTATCCTCCGATTGCAATAAGGGCGATAGGTTTATTTGATTCTATCGAATTGAAAATCCCTGAAAGAAAGTCATCTATCTTTTTTGTATAAAAAGCAGCAAGCTGCCTGCCGCTTAATTTATTGAAATGCTCCTCAATTTCCTTAAGAAAATCCATTATGTATGATACTATATGAGGCAGGATTAAGAGTAGGGATGAGGGGAAGAATTTGTATTGCGGTATTTAATGCACTATGCTATTTTAACGCAAATAGTTTGGATCTACCTGCGAGGTAGATTATATGTTAAAAATTATGAACCTGTATAAATATATCTCATCAAAATATCTTGATGACTTTATTAATAAAGGTATTGTACTATTTCGTTCTCTCTCTTATTTTAAAGATTATGAAGATAAACAAATTAGAGGCGATAACCTTGAGGGAACTTTAAAATATGAACCATCAGATGGACTTGTAATTAATAATCTAACAACAGGTAAAACATTTAAACATAAAGGTTCTTTTGAGTCCACCACCAAAAATAATGATATAGCCAGTTCAATAATGAAGTG
>DOHC01000237.1 GCA_003535475.1 Nitrospiraceae bacterium | reverse complement strand
GAGGGATGCATCTCTATGCATTCCTGAAGGCAAGGGCAGGGCGGTTCTGCCCGGATTGATTAATACCCATACCCATGCTGCAATGGTCTATTTCAGAGGGCTTGCAGACGATTTGCCTTTAAAGGAGTGGCTTGAAAGGCATATCTGGCCGGCAGAAAACCACTGGCTCAGCCCTGAATTTATCTCTGATGCTGTTGAGCTTGCTTGTCTTGAAATGCTGGAGGCCGGAGTTACGACCTATAATGATATGTATTTTTTTGGGGACAGCGCTGCAATAGCTACAAAGAAGATCGGCATGAGGGCAGTCCTTCGTGTCGGAATCCTCGATTTCCCAACCGCATCTGCAAAGACCACGGATGAATATTTTTTTAATGCTGAGAGGTTTGTAGAAAGCTGGAAAGAAGACGACTTGATTGTGCCATGCATTGCTCCTCATGCAACATACACATGCTGTCCTGATACCTTAAAAAGGTCTAAAGAAATGGCTGAAAAATTTGATGTGCCTCTGCATATTCACCTCTCCGAGACTGAATGGGAGGTTAATGAAATTATATCCCGATATGGCAAAAGACCTGTTGCGCATCTCGAATCCATTGGCTTTCCTGATGAAAGGGTTCTCGCTGCCCACTGTGTGTGGCTCGATAACGTGGATATTGAACTGCTCGCAAAGAGAAGATGCGGCGTTTCACATTGCATTGAAAGCAATCTTAAGCTTGCATCAGGGATAGCTCGTGTTCCTGATATGCTCAAGGCAGGAGTAAAGGTAACATTCGGCACTGACGGCGCTGCAAGCAATAATGATTTAAGCATACTCAGTGAAATGGCCACTGCAGCTAAGCTTCACAAGGCAATGGTAAAAGATCCCACAGTGCTTGACTCAAAGACAGCCCCTCTTATGGCAACAAGATGGGGCGCAGAGGTTTTAGGTCTTGGCAATAAGATCGGAAGCATTGAGAAGGATAAATTTGCGGATATCATAACGATTAATCTCAAAAAGCCTCATCTTACTCCAATATACGATGTTTATTCTCACATTGTTTATGCAGCAATGGCGTCCGATGTGGAAACGGTTATGGTAAATGGAAAGCTGGTTGTTAATGACGGACGACTCATTACTGGCAATGAAGATGACATATTGCAGAAGGCATCGGAATGGGGAGAGAAGATAGCCATGTATAATTCTAAAAGAAGTTAAGAAGTTGAGAGGTTGAGAGGTTGAGAGGTTGAGAAATTCTTATCTTCACAACTTCTTATCTTCTTAGCTTCTGTCTTTGTGTGTTACCAGTACCGTATCCTTCCTGTGTCTATATGCACAAATTCCGGATAATGCCCTACTCCGCCGAGGCCAAAGGATTTGGCAATGCGGTATAGCTCATAATTGTCGACGCCGGGTATTGAGAGGTCTATGGCAAGTCCCTGCAGGTGAAGGCTGTTTTTTGCCACCTTTCTTCCGAGACTTCTCAGGTGTTCATTATATGCAGATGATCGATAACCTGAAATGACATGTATAAGCTTATCTTTCCCTAAAATATTCCTTATATCAGAGAAAAGATTTAATAGCTCAATATCAACAGGCTTGACTTGATTTGTATGGTGGCATCTCAATAAGTGGTGTATGTCATTAAGTGCATTTGTGTCGTAAATACCAGAAGCAAAGTATTTTATATTCAAACTTTCGCCGGTATGAATATTGTATGCATTAAATATCCTTTCGGTTTTTTGTGATGCAAAGGCTTTACTAAAAGGTAAAACTGTCATGCCTGCAGCTAAGGTTTTTAAAAAATTCCTTCTCGAAATCATAATGTAATATCCTCCGCAATGCCTGATTTTTCTTTCAGCAGGGTTTCTACCTTCTGCCAGTCCACCTTCTCTGCAACACCTTTTTCTTCTATAAGCCTTTTTGCTTCAGTTTTCAGGTCTCTAAACTTACCGTAGATGTCTTTGTGGACTTCGAGGAATATCCTGCCTTTATCAGAAGCAGCAACTTTGACAGGGTTATATATTAACTCTCCGACAGTATTTATCTCAACCTCTTTAAAGAATTTTTCCATATTTTCGGGAAGCGCCCTGATGCATCCGTGGCTCCTGAACTGATAAACGGATGTAGGCCAGATGGTCTCGTGAATCACAACCCTTTACCTNNAGTCTTTACGGGTTTGCCCTCCATCATCATTTTCCACTGCATGGATTCAGGGACATGCCATGTGGGATTTTTTCGCTTGCCTATAATCCTGAAATGTCCGGTTGGTGTCCTCCACCGAGTCATTCCTCTCCATAAAGGCATTCCGAGCCCTACTGGAAAGGCTGTATCAAGGCTGCCGTTTTTAAAGAAATAAAGCATCCTGTCAGGGATATTGATTATTATTCCGTTGTCTATAATTTTTGGAACTGTCTTTCTTGTATTTACCCTGAGTTCCTGTCCTATACGCAGGATTTTTTTAATATCTATGTTATTGTCTCTGATTATATTTTTCTTATCGACTCCCAGCTTTGCGCTGATAAGTTCTATATTGTCGCCTTTGACAACATGAAAAACAGCCTCACCGCCGATAATCATATCGGCTGCCGAAACAGCTGGTATCATGATTAATAGAAAAAGCAAGAAAAAATTCTTCATATATTTTCTGAAAATATAGCAATCTGCTTTTTATTGTCAAATTTAACTGTATATGCCTTCTGGTTTATGATAATATTTTTGTAGCAGGAAAGCAGCTATGAATAACAGCAATATCCTCATAAAAGCGGGCAAGATCCTCATCTACAGGCTCTATGATGTAGCCTATGAGATCGATCTCCTTAAAGTAGAAGAGCAACTCAAAAGGGAGGCGAGGAGGCTCAGGATAGAAAGGAAGCCCTTCAGCAAGGCATTTGAGTTTGCAAACCCTCCTGTCTCATTCCAGTTGAAGGGGATAGAAAAGGGAATCAATGGCAGAAAATACAATATCAATGTTTACAGTAAGGCTTATGATTTTGGAGTTGTGTGTATAATCCTCGAAATCCCTGTGGCGGATATAAGCATCCAGTCCTTTGAACAATTAGCATTATTACTGGAGGGTAATGAGGATATTGAACACGAATGCAAAGAGCAACTGGAAAAGGTGGTTTCGATTCTCAACGGTTCTTTGTTGGATTTCAATGTAAGCCGTTTTGATGAAGACTATGCCATATTTTATATAGAGTCATTTTATCCAGAAATGAGTGTTGATGAATTTTTTGATAAATACGATATTTCCAGACTTATGTTTTATGAGGAAAAACCCTTGGGGAGCCGCATTAAGAATGAGCTTATGTCAAGGGGGTTCTCTTATTATAAAAATGATGGTGTTATACTGAACTGGGACAATGCCCTTGTTATAGAGCCATCTGGAAGCATGGACGTACCGGATATTCTCGAGTTTGCCAATGCACAACTCCTTGAGCTCAGGTATTATGACCATATTGTGGATAGAGAGCTTGATTACATATACAG
>DOHC01000168.1:2711-2941 GCA_003535475.1 Nitrospiraceae bacterium | reverse complement strand
CTCTGTTTGAGGGCTTCCTGTTAAGGCATGAATAATAACCGCTTACTGATATCTCCACAATAGACGACAAAGAAACGGCGCTCAATACCGGAGCCGCTGCCTCTGTTATCATCGCGCACCTCGCTGCGGCTCCTTCGCAAAGTACGCTGCTGCTTTTTTAAATATGTCACGCTCCATTTCAATTTCAGTGAGCGGCCTCTGTTTACTGCCTGCCTCTGCAAGCTTGCCTG
>DOHC01000168.1:0-2652 GCA_003535475.1 Nitrospiraceae bacterium | reverse complement strand
ACTTTCCATACGGTATTCTCTCCATTCAGTCATCCATGTCCGTGCTAAATGTATTTTTCGGGTAAATATCATTACTATTTACTTGACACAGATTGACTCACTTGTTACTATATAAACAGTTGAAGTTATGGCTGCTTGTTTTTGGGTATTAAACTTAGAGTTGAGGTTTGATAAGGTTATTGTAAGGACAAAATCGGAGGATAGATGGCACCGGCAGTTAAAGACTACTATGAGATACTCGGCGTAAACAAAAATGTCTCTCAGGACGAGATAAAAAAGGCGTACAGGAAGCTTGCGCGCAGATATCACCCTGATTTAAATCCCGGCGATAAAACTGCGGAGCATAAATTCAAGGAGATAAACGAGGCATACAGTGTGCTTGGCGATGAAAAGAAACGGGCTGATTATGATCAGTTCGGCAAATCTCCTTTTGAGGCAGGCGGACCGTGGTTTGAAGGGGCAAGGCCTGATTTCGGCGAGACCTTTGATTTTGGCGGATTCGGAGATGTTTTTTCTGACATCTTTGGAGCAGACAGGAGGCATGGACAATTTGCCAGAAAAGGTGCTGATATGTTCATGGCTATTGAACTATCTTTGGAAGATGCATTCACAGGCGTTACGCGTCCCGTTGCCATTACAAGAGAAACCCCATGCAGGACGTGCAATGGAACAGGCGCTGAGTCCTATCAGACATGCGATAGATGCAAAGGAAGCGGAAAGCTTCAAACATCAAAAGGTTTTTTCAGGATGTCCCAGACATGCACATCATGCGGCGGAAGCGGCAGGAAGATTACGAAAACATGCAGGGCATGTAATGGCAGGGGAAAGACATCACAGACAGAGACAATAAAGGCAAAGATACCTGCCGGTGTTGACACAGGTTCGATAGTTAAACTTAAAGGAATGGGAGGCGCAGGCGAGGCAGGCGGGCCTCCGGGAGATTTGCGCATAGAGGTGACCATCAGGCTGCATCCTGTATTTACGAGAAAAGAAAATGATATTTATCTGGATTTGCCAATCACATTCGGCGAGGCAGCGCTCGGCGCAAAGATTGAAGTCCCTACAATAGACGGAAGCGCAGTGATGACTATTCCGGCAGGAACACAGGGGGGGCAGAAGTTTAAGCTTTCAGGGAAAGGTTTCCCTTCTCCGAGGACAGCAGGGAGAGGCAATCAGTATGTAATTGCAAAGATAGTTGTGCCAAAAGATATCAACAGCAGGACAAAAGAGGCAATAAAAGAAATAGAGTCATTATATAAAGAAAATCCAAGAAAGGATATTGTCGGGAGAAGACAATGACCGAAAGGGACAAGAAACAGCCTGTATATGTGATAAGCGTTGTGGCAGAGATGCTTGGAGTGCATCCGCAGACACTGAGGATGTACGAAAGGGAAGGATTTGTGATGCCCCGCAGGACAAAACGGCTGAGGCTGTATTCCGAGGAGGATGTGGAAAGGCTTCACTTTGTGCTGAGCCTTACCAAAGAACTCGGAGTGAATAAGGCAGGCGTGGACATTATCTTAAGGATGAGACATAGGAGCGAAGCGTTGCAGCATGAGATGGAGGAGATGATGCGTCTGCTTGATGAGGATATGAAGCATGATTTTGAAGAGAGGATAAGAAGGATTTTTCAGGAGGAGGAATAAATACTTCAAAGTCATTCCTGCGAAGGCAGGAATCCAGAAAAAATAAAGACTGGATTCCGCATCAAGTGCGGAATGACACGACCGATGAGGGAGGAATAAATTATGAGGATGGATAAATTGACAATAAAGAGTCAGGAGGCTGTGCAGGAGGCGCAGAGGCTTGCTGAAAGAAAAGGGAATCAGGAACTCCAGCCAGAGCATCTCTTGTTTGCCCTGCTTGATGATAAAGAGGGGATCGCACCTCAGATATTGGCAAGGCTCGGAGTTGATTCAAATGCTCTTCAGAGAGATGTTGAAGAGGAGATAGAAAAATTTCCGAAAGTGCTTGGCGCAACTCCAGCGGGACAGATATATATTTCACAGAGTTTAAAAAATGTAATAGAGAGGGCTTTCAAAGAAGCAGAGCATCTCACTGATGAATATGTGAGCGTTGAACATCTGCTGCTGTCTCTTATATCAGCAGACGGACATTGCTCAGAGCTGTTAAAAAGATACGGGGTTACTGCTGACAAGGCAATGTCTGCGATGCGGGAGATCAGAGGCGCGCAGCGCGTAACAGACCTGAATCCTGAGGATAAATATCAGGCTATTGCCCGTTACAGCCGTGACCTCACAGAACTTGCAAGGAAAGGGAAGCTTGACCCTGTTATAGGAAGGGATGATGAGATAAGGCGCATTNNGGAAAAACTGCTATCGCTGAAGGACTTGCACAGAGGGTTATAGCAGGCGATGTGCCTGAGACGCTGAAAGACAAGAGGGTTGTTGCACTGGATATGGGAGCGCTTGTTGCCGGCTCAAAATATAGAGGAGAATTCGAAGAGAGACTCAAAGCTGTTTTGAAAGAAATTGAGCAGGCAGAGGGCAAAATAATACTTTTTATTGACGAACTTCATACTGTCGTGGGCGCAGGCGCTGCTGAAGGAGCGATAGATGCATCCAATATGCTTAAGCCCGCTCTTGCAAGAGGTGAATTGAGATGCGTCGGCGCAACAACGCTTGACGAATA
>DOHC01000024.1 GCA_003535475.1 Nitrospiraceae bacterium | reverse complement strand
AGTCAATCTGTTTCTTTTGCCGTTGATAGCGCTTTATGTTTACCCCGTTAGAAAGAAAACTCAGACTGAGCTTTCTAACGGGGTTTACGGCAGGGGAACAAAAAAAATTCTGATATGCATATTGATACTCTATGCCGCATTGTTGACTGCAAACAGCAGAGGCCCNNGACAGCGGGATTTCTGTTTTTTTTCTCTATTCTTCGCTGGCAGCTATTGAAAGAGCACAGACAGCGGTTACTGATACTCGCAGCAGGTTTTGCAGCAGTAACCCTGGCGTTTAAGTTACTTGATGCCGCGGGTTTGGCAAGCTGGGATACAAAGAGGGTATTTGATACTGTTGAGCATGGAGATCCCAGCCGGCTGACACTTTACAGCATTGCATGGAAGCTTATAAAAGAAAACCCGTGGTGGGGTTTCGGTTTTTTTAATTTCAGCTCCCTGTTTGAGATCCATAAGATACCCCCGTTCTTAGATAGCACTACCAATTTTGTTCATAATGACTATCTCCAGTTCTGGCTGGAAAACGGCTTGTTAGGTTTGCTTTCACTCTTGGCAGTTATCACTTCTTTTTATCTTGGATTTCTCAAAAAACGTGATGAAATATTAAAACAGCAGCCGCCTGTTTTAATCATGGCTGGCGTTGCGGTGACATCCATTTTTGCCCATGCTGCTGTGGATTTTCCGCTTTATCTGCCCCCTCTGCTAATTGTCCTTGGAGCATTTTTAGGAACAGCTAACCGCGAATTGACTGATATGGGGATGTCACAGTTCCAATTACCAAAAACTGAGCTGTTGGGAAAGATGGGCTTGAGTCTGAACAGAATAGGACTGAGAACAGAGTTTCTCAGGAAAGTTGCCATTTCTCTCGTCATACTATGGCTGGCAACGCCATTACTGGCAGATACAGCAGCAGATATAGGACTGAAGAGACTTATGAAGGGAGACGCGCGTGGAGGAGTTTACTGGCACGCGATGGCAATAAACATACAGCCGCGGAACTCTGTTTATTACTGGAAGGAAGGTATTATATGGCGCGACCAAGCAACTACTTTACAAAATCACAAGGCTGCAAAGAGAGCAGATGAGTTGTTTGCCACAGGAATGGATATTAACCCTTATGATATTACAAACCATGTGGAAAGAATTCGCTTTCACAGAGATCATCGTAATCTTTTTGAAAAACCGGCAACGTTAGAGGAATTGGCAGTATGGGCTGAGCGTATGCTCTCAAGAGCGCCGCACTTAAGAATAGTACAGATTGAATATGCGCGCACTCTGGCTTTTTCCGGCAAAAAACAGGAGGCAATGCTGTTTGCAAAGCAGATGCAAAATAAATACCCCCAATCCAAGATAATAAAGGATTTAATAAATGACCTGGGACAAGGGGTCTATTAAAGCAACTTAGTCTGCCAGCATACTCGATACGATGTTCTCTCCATCCTGACACCTCCATTAAGTTATTTTACTTAACTTTGGCGCCCACTTTTTTCAGCTTGCCTCAAGGGACCGGGCTTAAACCGCGGTTTTGATCACAAGGTTTGGCTATTCACAAATCTTAGCAGATTCATAATTCGGCTTATTTGTCGTCCGTCCCCTCAGCTTTTCGTCGCGCAGAGTCCGTGTAATAATAAAACAAGCTAATAATCTGCTCCAAATAAAAAAGGCCGTGACAATTGTCACGGCCTTTTGTTTAATCAAAAATTTTTAATTACTTCTTCTCTTCTTCTTTTCCCTTCGCCTTGTCTTTCTTCTTTTCCTCTTTAGGCTTCTTTATGCTCTCGTAGTCTATGAATTCAAGAACAGCCATAGGCGCTCCGTCATTAACCCTGTTCCTTGTCTGAACTATCCTCAGGTAACCGCCGTTTCTGCCACTGAACCTCGGCGCTATCTCGCTGAACAGCTTTGACACAACAGCCCTGTTCGGGACATATGAAAGCGCAAGGCGTTTTGAATGGAGGTCGCCTTTTATCCCCATGGTCACAATTCTCTCTGCAATCCCTTTTGCGGCCTTTGCCTTTGCAAGTGTCGTCTCTATCCTCTGATGCTCTAACAACGAGGAGACTATCCCCTTCAGAAGCGCCTTCCTCTGGTTTGCCGTCCTTCCGAATAACCTTCCGCTAACTTTATGACGCATCTTGCCCTACACTTCTGACATGTGAAGCTGCCATCTTGCTCACCATATCCCTGTCAATCTTCATCCCGAAATTAAGCCCCATATTCTGAAGCATTTCCTTGATTTCATTTAGAGACTTCCGCCCGAAATTTTTTGTCTTCAGCATCTCTAACTCCGTTCTTTCAACAAGGTCTGCAATAATCTTGATGTCCCCATTTCTCATGCAGTTATATGCTCTTACAGAAAGCTCCAGTTCATTAACGCTCTTCAGGAGATTAGGATTAAACGCCGGCGCATCTCCTGCGGAAGCTGCACTGCTGCTCATTTCAAACTCTATGTTTTCCTCGTCTTGTTCAAGCATGAAAATACGCATATGGTCTATAATTATAGCCGCAGCCTGAGAGACTGCTTTTTTAGGCGTTACGCTTCCATCCGTCCATATTTCCATCACAAGCCTGTCGTAGTCTGTTGCCCTTCCAACTCTTGCCTTCTCAACCCAGAAATTCACTTTCCTAATAGGGCTGAAAACAGAATCTACCGCAATCATGCCGACAGGAAGCTCTTCTTCCTTGTTAAGTTCAGCTGGTACATATCCTCTGCCTTTCTTGATGTACATCTCAGCTTCAAAGGAAGCCCCTTTGTCAAGGGTGGCTATAAGCTGTTCAGGATTAAGAATCTCAACACTTGAATCAACCTGAATATCATTGCCTTTAACTTCACCCGGGCCATTAACTTTGATTGTGGCGATCCGCTTTCCATCAGCGTGCATCTTGACCCTGAGCTTTTTTATGTTCAGGATAATGTCCACCACATCTTCTTTAACGCCGGTAATGGATGAAAGCTCATGAACAGAACCGGTTATTTTCACTGCTGTTACTGCCGCGCCTTCAAGGGACGACAGCAAAACTCTCCGTATAGAGTTTCCAAGTGTTGTCCCAAAACCGCGTTCTAACGGCTCCGCTACGAGCTTGCCGTAGGTGCTCGTTATTGTCTCTTCATCAAACTCACTGTTTTCAGGTAACTGAAAGCCTTTTTTCTTTAAATCCATATAAGGCCTCCCACGCCTCTTTTATTTTTAAAAAAAATCTACTTCGAATAAAGTTCAACTATCAACTGTTCCTGAACAGGCAGCTGCATCTCTTCCCTTGAGGGGATATGCAGTACTTTCCCTTTGAAGCTTGCGCTGTCAACCTCAACCCATGCAGGAATTTCTCTATTCTCAAGCCTTGACATGTTATCAGCAAGGCTCGGAATCTTTCTGCTTTTCTCCCTAACCTCAATAACATCTCCCGCCTTAACAAGATAAGAAGGGATGCTTACTGCTCTCCCATTCACAGTAAAATGTCCGTGCGTTATAAACTGTCTTGCCTCTCTTCTGTTTATCGCAAATCCCATTCTGAATGCTGCATTATCCAGGCGGCGTTCAAGAAGCTGGAGGAGTATTTCCCCTGTTGTGCCCTTCCTTCTTTCTGCCTCATGAAAATATATTCTGAACTGCTTCTCAAAAAGTCCATAACTTTTTCTTGTCTTCTGTTTTTCCCTGAGCTGAATACCGTAATCCGAGATTTTTGTACGTCTTTGTCCATGCTGGCCTGGCGGATATTTCCTCCTCTCTACTGAACATTTCTCAGTGAAACACCTGTCTCCTTTGAGAAACAATTTGTCCCCTTCTCTACGGCACACTCTGCATAAAGGCCCTGTATATCTTGCCACTTTTAAACTCTCCTTCTCTTTGGAGGCTT
>DOHC01000010.1 GCA_003535475.1 Nitrospiraceae bacterium | reverse complement strand
AAAAATTAATAATAGCTCTTGATGTGTCGGATGCTGATTATGCTCTTGAACTTGTGGATAAATTCGGAGATCAGATAGAGATATACAAGGTCGGGCTTGAACTTTTCACATCCGCAGGGCCCAAGATAGTGCAGGGAATACATGAAAGGAAGAAAAGGGTTTTTCTTGACCTTAAATTGCATGACATCCCCAATACAGCGGCAAAGGCTGCGGTTGCTGCAGCGAGGCTTGGCGTATATATGTTTAACGTGCACGCTTCAGGCGGGTTTGATATGATGAAGATGTGCAGGGACTCTGTGGTTGAACTCTGCCTTAAAGAGAATCTGCCGAAACCCAAAATTCTTGGCGTTACTGTCCTGACAAGCATGTCTCAGGATGTCCTGAAGGCTGAGATAGGGATTCAGCACAGCCTTAACACACATGTCAGGCATCTTTCTGCGCTTGCGCTCAAAGCAGGTCTGGATGGCGTTGTCGCATCAGGGCATGAGGTGTCAAAGATAAAGAATCATTGCGGCAAGGGATTTATTATTGTTACGCCGGGCATAAGGCCGTCATGGCATCCTCCTGATGACCAGCACAGGACAATGACGCCGAAGCAGGCGCTCAGGGAGGGAGCGGATTATATTGTGATGGGAAGGTCAATTCTCAGCCACAGCGATCCGCTTAAGGCAGTAGAGTTAATATCGCTGGAGATGCTCACTGTTTAGATTGATGTCCGACCTTATTATTGTCATTCCGGCTTGTCCGGAATCGTTTTTTAAGAAGGGCTCCCAACAAGCTGGAGTGACAGAAACGAAATGCTTTCACTATGACCACTCCTTCTAAAAAAAACTTTTCTAAACTTATAAAAGACGGAGGGATACCTCCTACTTATAGGGAAATCCCTTATTCTCCTCCTCATCTGATTTATGAGTCTTTCATATCTCCTAACACCTTTCTCCTTGAGAGTGTAAAAGGGCCTGAAAATATTGCCCGCTATTCGTTTATCGGCTTTGATCCGTATTTAATTTTCAAAGTAAAAAACGGCTCTGTAGAAATAAATACTAAAGGCAAACGGGCCGTATCTTCCGCTAATCCGCTTGCAAGGCTTAAATCGCTTGTTGATGCATACAAACAGGCTCCTCTGAAATCACTGCCTCCTTTTCAGGGAGGCGCAGCCGGATTGCTGAGTTATGACTTTGTACGGTATCTTGAGAAACTACCTAAGACTACTAAAGATGACCTTCAGATTCCTGATGCGCATTTTCTTATGATTGATAAGCTGATAGCATTTGATCATCTGGATAAGAAAGCGTGGATTGTTGTATGTCCCGGCGCCCGGGATACGGAATTGGGTTATGGAGAGGTAGATGTTGACTGGTCTGAAAAATATGATGAGGCGGAAGAGGAAATCCGGAAAATCACTGTCAAAGTGTCAAAGTGTCAAAGTTCAAAAGAAAAAATCTCCGCTCCTCCGCGTTTCCGCGCGTCTGCGCTTAACCATGAAATGTCCAAAGAACAATACATGGATATTGTAAAAAGGGCAAAAGAGTATATCGCTGCCGGAGATATTTTTCAGATAAATCTTTCAATCAGGGTGTCAGCCGATATCAAAAATATTAAACCATGGAGCCTTTACAAAATACTCCGTTCGATCAATCCGTCTCCGTTTGCAGGTTATATTGATTTCGGAGATTATCAGATAGCCAGTTCTTCCCCTGAGAGGTTGTTAAAGGTAAGAGACGGTGTTATTGAGACAAGACCGATAGCCGGCACGAGGCCGAGGGGCAGGGGCATAAAAGAAGATGAACTCATGCGCACCGAGCTTCTCTTGAACGAGAAGGAGAGGGCGGAACACATTATGCTCATTGACCTTGAAAGGAATGATATCGGAAGGGTTTCTGATTACGGAAGCGTTCATGTGGATGAGCTTATGATAACAGAGGACTATTCCCATGTGATACATATTGTTTCCAATGTAACGGGCAATCTCGCTTCAGGCAAAACCTGTTTTGATGCGGTAAAAGCGGCATTTCCAGGCGGAACGATAACAGGCGTTCCTAAAGTCCGGTGCATGGAGATAATTGATGAGCTTGAACCTGTCTCAAGAGGCCCTTACACCGGCTCTTTTGGTTAGTTCCGGTTCTCAGGCAGTATGGACCTGAATATCGTCATCAGGACATTTGTCATAAAGGATGGATTTGCGTATGTTCAGGCAGGCGCAGGCATTGTTGCAGACTCTGACCCTGAAAAAGAATATTATGAAAGCCTGAAAAAAGCAGAGGCATTGATAAGGACACTGGAGAGGCTGTGAATTTATTTTGTGAGCCAGCCTTTTTTCTCTTTATCTTTTTCTTTCATTTTTTCTATTGTCTCATTTATTTTTATTCCTCTGAGTATAGCCAGAATCTCTTTCTGCTCTTCTCTTGATTTTTTCAGTTCTTTAAGAAGTTCACTGATTGCAGATTTTATGTTGGCAAGCATATGGGTATTTTCTCTGAGGTTTTCTGTTATCCTGTCAAGCTGTTCTGATGAATATGCAGGTAGTTCCCCTGTTTTTGGCTTTTCAAATTTCCGCATGTCTTTTTCCGAAAATACCTGTTCCTGCTGAGGCAGGCAGGGTTGTGCGGGTTCCTCTGCAACAGCAATTTCTGACAATTCCTGAGAGAGTGAGGATACCTCTGTTTCCTCTAATGGGATAGTTTCTTTATAAGACGGCGGCTGTTCTATGATTTCTTCTGAAACTGCAGGGGAGGGCTCTTCAGTCTGCGCTGGCGGTTGAATATCAAATTTATACTTCTCTGAAAGGTCTTTGATAAGCAGTTTTGTGACAGTCTTAAAGGTTTCCTTTACGCCTTTACCGTTAATTGCCTCTGCCTCAAGGTATATATAACCGCTGCTGTTCAGGATTTTATTCAACTCGTCAACGGGGAGTATATTCGGAAGGTCTCTTTTGTTGTACTGCAGGACAAGAGCAATGTTATCAGGATTTATATTATTTGAAAGGAGATTTTCCTTCATATTGGCGAAACTTTCCATATTTGCCTCTCTCACCTCTCTCTGTGAGTCGGCAACAAATACAACAGCATCGGCTCCTTTAAGCACCGCCTTTCTGGTCAGATTGTATTTGATCTGGCCGGGCACTGTGTACAGTTGAAATCTGACAGAGAAATCTTTTATTTTGCCGAGTTCAACCGGAAGAAAATCAAAAAACAGCGTTCTGTCGGTTTCTGTTGCTAATGAAATCAGCCTGCCTGTTTTTCCCGGGTCGAGCGCTGAGTGAAGATACTGAAGATTGGTTGTTTTTCCGCTTAAGCCGGGGCCGTAATAAACGATTTTGAGCGTAATTTCTTTTGCAGCGTAATTAAAGAGAGCCATCAGGTTGTACTATAGCATAAACCCCGTTTCTGGTGGTATATTTTACCCTGTACATCGCTTCATCTGCGAGGCGAATAAGGTCTTCTTTGGTCTTTGCGCTTTCAGGGTAGGAT
>DOHC01000253.1 GCA_003535475.1 Nitrospiraceae bacterium | reverse complement strand
AACAGTTCTATGAAAAAAAGATTGCGGCATGAGTAATTTGGTGTCCACTATTGACATCAGACCTCAAAATGCATATTCGTGGATTATTGGAGGACAAATTACCAATCCCTGAATCTCATTCTTTTGCAGAATATGTTGCTGTTCAGTAAAGGAATTTTCGGTCACTTTCACTGGCAGGTAACGGAATCAATGAGGAGGATTAGGATTAAATGAATTCAAAAGGGCATGAACGAAAAAACGTTCATGCCCTTTTTTTGTTTAAATCTCGGCAATTTTGGGGTATCCGCATTGCGTCTATCCTTCCATTTTGGCGGTATATACGCAATTAATTGCGGATGTGAAGAAGTTAGGTGCAATTTACTGACCAACGATGAGTTATCTTGATACTATAAAAGTAGTTTCTCTGTCAATTGGTATTATTGCAACGTTATGTGGAGGTCTTTATTTCTTATATAGACAATATGTTAAAAAGAGGAATTGGTATAGAAAAAAACTTCAAGGTAAATGGACAAACGAAGGGGATATATTAACCATTGAAACACATTATATGGATATAGAAATTGATACAGACAAGGATGATGGAGAAATCACAGGAATAATATGCTCAAGAAGTCTAACGACTAATGAAGAACTTACAAATATATCAATAAACGGGAAATTAAAGTTTAAAAAGGCTAAAGTTATGTTTTCAAGTGTAATCCAAGGTAAACTCATTAGTTATGGAGAAGCTTACCTAAAATTCATTAACGGAAAAAGAATTGCATGGAAATTGCGAACAGGAGACAATAGATTCTTTCCTTTAAAAACGGAAATCTGGAGAATTGATTAGTGATGCAAATATTGTCAGTAAACGGCGCTTGACAACGGCACAAACGGAAGAATCTTGTATAAACCAAATTAAAATTAGGGACAGCGCTGTTTAAAAAGGAAACTGTCCGCAGCGGCAGTCTACGACTCGTAGAGATAACAACTTCAAAGGGGCAAGGCTCTCAAGAACCTTGCCCCCTTTTATTTTTCCCTGACATATAACTTGCAGGCATGGTAAAATTAAGCAACCGGAAGGAGGCAAGACATGAACTGGAGAGAAAGAATAAGCGTTGACCCGCTTGTATGTCATGGGAAAGCCTGTATTAAAGGAACACGGATTATGGTATCGGTTATTCTGGATAACTTGGCAGAAGGCATCGAAGAGACGGAAATTTTAAAAAGCTATCCATCACTGAGACCAGAAGATATTAAAGCAGCTATTGCATATGCTGCAGAACTGTCGAATGAAAGACTGGTATCAGTGCCGGCATAAGTAAAGATGCAGTTCAAGATAGATGAAAACCTGCCGCTTGAAATTGCAGATCTGCTTGTCGGCGCCAGTTATGATGCAAAAACTGTAAATGACCAGCAATTACAAGGCATAAAAGACCCTATTCTTATAGATGTGTGCAGAACTGAACATCGTGTTCTGGTTACTTTGGATACGGATTTTTCTGACATTAGGGCATATCCACCAGAAGAATTTACGGGCATCATTGTTCTAAGAGTTGGAAGTCAAGCAAAGAATCACGTTATCAAAGTTTTTCGCAGCATTATCCCTCTTATAAGTCGTGAGCCTCTGATACAGCATTTATGGATTGTTGAGGAAACAAAAGTTCGTATTCGTGGTAAAGATGATGACTCATAACAAACGTGTCCGAGCGGCAGGCGACAGCGGGCTGTGAGGATTAAAACTCAAGACTACGCCTTTCCCTTTTTCCCCTGACATATAACTTGCGGGCATGGTAAAATTAAGTAACCGGAAGGAGGTACTTTATGGACACAATCAAAGAAGCCATATTATCTATGGTAAAAGAGATGCCAGACAACGCCACCTTAGAGGATGTCATGGAGTCTCTTTATGTAAAGCAGAAAATATTGAAAGGTAAAAAACAATTAGAAACGGGACAGTTTTATACGCATGAAGAGGCAAAGGGAATCATGAAAGAATGGCTAAAATAAAGTGGTCTAAAGATTCACTTGAAGACTTAAAAGAAATCTGTAGGTTCATAGCGTTAGACTCGCCATATTACGCTAACATGCTGAATGACAGAATTTTTGAGATGGTTGAACATCTGGAATTATTTCCAGAGATGGGCAGACGTGTTCCAGAATCTGATGGCCCTACAATTAGAGAATTGTTTTACAAAAACTACAGAATTATATATCAGATTAGAGAAGGGTATTTAGAAATTATCACAGTCATTCATGGCAGCAGATTGTTAAAATTAAAATCTTCGGATAACTGAACAGGGAGTAAAAACGGTCAAACCTGCAAAAAACACTTCCTAAAATCATGAAAAAACTGTCCGCAACGGCAGAGAACAGAGGGCGTAACCCAGATATTTATCATATAGCAGCAAGCCTCAATGTGCTATAATATTTCTCTGAAGTGAGAAAAAATCCTGAAAAAACAGCTGTTACAATGGACGATATAAAACCCCTCTGTCCGGTTTGCGGGAGAGAGCTTGATAAAGCTAAGGCTGCTGACGGAGGCGGATGGAATTGCAAGTGCGGCGAGTTTGTTCCCAAAAGACTTGCCATAAACCCTTTTGAGGGCTGCACCCACGGACTTAATTGTAACTGCGGAAGAGAGAGAAGGAGATGAACCAGGGATGAAAAAAGGTTATTTCGGACAATATGGTGGAAGATTTGTTCCTGAGACATTGATGCCTGCGCTCATTGAACTTGAACAGGCATATCTGAAATACAGGAAAGATAAAGATTTTCAGGATGAGCTTGCACATCTTCAGAAAACATATATAGGAAGGCCGACCTCTTTATACTTTGCAAAGAGATTTACGGAACATCTTGGAGGAGCAAAGGTATATCTGAAAAGAGAAGACCTTGCTCACACAGGCGCTCATAAGATCAATAATGCGCTGGGACAGGCGCTCCTTGCAAAACGAATCGGCAAAAAAAGAATCATTGCTGAAACAGGAGCCGGACAGCATGGAGTTGCGACTGCAACGGGCGCTGCGCTTATCGGCCTTGAGTGCGAGATATACATGGGCTCTGTTGATATGAAGAGGCAGGCTTTGAATGTGTTCAGGATGAGGCTCCTTGGAGCAAGGGTCATCGAGGTTTCCATAGGTTCACAGACATTAAAGGATGCAATAAATGAATCCCTGAGAGACTGGGCAACAAATGTAAGGACTACTCATTATGTTTTAGGCACGGTTTTCGGGCCGCATCCTTTCCCGTCAATGGTGAGGGATTTTCAGTCAATTATCGGAAGAGAGGCTAAGAAACAGATTATTCATGCAGAAGGAAGACTGCCTGATTATCTGGTTGCATGCGTTGGCGGCGGAAGCAATGCAATGGGATTGTTTCACGAATTTCTTGGCGATGATATAAAGATGATAGGGGTAGAGGCTGGAGGCAAGGGTATAGAAACAGGTGAGCACGCGGCAAGGTTTGCCGGCGGCTCCGTAGGGGTATTTCAGGGATGCAAAACCTACCTTCTTCAGGATGATGACGGAAATGTGCTCGGAACGCAGTCTGTATCAGCAGGGCTTGACTATGCCTCCATAGGGCCTGAACACCCTTATCTCAGAGATAGCGGAAGGGTTCAGTATACATACGCAACAGACGACGAGGCATTGGCTGCATTTGAACTGCTTTCAAGAAAAGAAGGGATAATCCCTGCTCTTGAATCTGCGCATGCAGTCGCAGAGACAATAAAACTTGCGCCTAAACTCTCAAAGGATAAAATTATCATTGTGAATCTTTCGGGAAGGGGAGACAAAGACGTCCAGCATGTAGCAAATATCAGAGGAATAGAACTGTGAACAGAATTAAAAAGGTATTCAAAAAATTAAAGGCTCAGAATAAGAAGGCATTTATCCCTTACATCATGGCAGGCGATCCTTCTATTGAGAAGACAAAAGAAATTGTCATAATGTTTGAGGAATGCGGCGCCGACATTGTTGAGCTTGGCGTGCCTTTCACAGACCCTCTCGCAGACGGCCCGACGATCCAGAGGGCAGCGGAAAGGGCATTGAAAAATGGAGTTACTTTAAAAAAAGTAATCGCCCTTGTAAAGGATTTAAGACAAAAAACAAAAATCCCTCTTGTATTGATGACATATTACAACCCTGTTTTTAAATACGGCGAAGAGAGATTTATTGCAGACGCAAAAGATGCAGGCGTTGACGGCGTTATAATCCCTGACCTTCCGCCTGATGAATCAGGAGAGTTTACGAGGCTTGCTAAAAATGCAGCCATTGCTTCAATCTTT
>DOHC01000019.1 GCA_003535475.1 Nitrospiraceae bacterium | reverse complement strand
CTCCATGAACAAGAAGCCATCTTAACTCTTCATTGAATGACAGCCCATGCTCAATTGCCTGCCTCTTGGCTGCCTGAAGGTTTATCACGACATCACCCAAGGGCAGTGGCAAGTGACGAGTGACGAGTGACGAGTCTAAGGACTCTCTTTTATTTTTTAACGCGTTACTCGTTACTTTTAACTCGTAACTGTTTTGCTGCGGAAATGAGAGCACATCCGTAGTCCTGTCAATGCCGCGGTATTTATGGTTCAATCTCCTCATCCTGCTGTCATCAACAAGCAGAATGCTGAGTTCTGCATCTTTCAGTCCGAGAAGCCGGAGCAATGCCGCTGAATCACGCTTTATCTTTTGCTGATTTATCTTTGTCAGTTTTTGCCTGTTCTGTATTAGAACCTTCATTAATCTGCCTCTGTGCTTCCTGAGATTTTGAAGAGCCGCCATTGAAATTAAACCCTGGATAATCTATTCTCTTGTGCAGGATTCCTGTGAGTATGTATGAAAAATGTTTCTTTATCTCTGATATGTCTTTCAATGTGAGTTCGCATTCGTCAAGCTGTCCTTCAAGGAATATATGGTTTATAATCTTGTCAACAAGCGCAGCAACCCTTGCAGGAGTTGGATCGTTTAAAACCTTTGACGCAGCCTCAACAGCATCTGCCATCATAACGAGCGCAGCTACGCGTGTCTGAGGTTTAGGCCCCGGATATTTATATTCTTCTTCAGGAGGTTCGTTCTCATCCCTCCGGCCTTTTGCCTTCTGATAAAAAAAAGTCATCAGGCTTGTGCCGTGATGCTGCTCTATTATATCTATAATCGGCTGCGGGAGTTTATGCTGTCTTGCAAGCTCCACTCCTTCCTTTACATGTGAAACTATTACCATGCTGCTCATGTGCGGAGTGAGATTCTCATGTTTGCTCAGAGAATTGCTCTGGTTTTCAACAAAATATCCAGGCATCTTGATCTTGCCTATATCGTGGTAATAAGAGCTGACTCTTGCGAGCAGGTGGTTAACGCCTACTGCCTCTGCTGCAGCCTCAACAAGATTGCCCACAATAATGCTGTGGTGATATGTCCCAGGAGCTGTTATCATGAGGTTTTTCATAAGCGGATGTTCCATATCAAGGAGTTCAAGAAGGCTTATGTCAGTTGTGACTTTGAACGTGTATTCAAGAAGGGGCAACATTACAGAGACAACTGCCGTGACGCTTATCCCTGAGGACAGCGCAAACATTAGTGCGGGGAATGCCTTAGCAGAAAAAAACTCTCCTGTAAAAAGCAGCAGGATGCTTGCAGTGCTGCCGTTTATCACTCCGACATAAAACCCACCCATCAAGAGCGCTGACCGCCGTTTACATCTTATAACGCTGAATGCGGCAGTAAGGCTTCCTACAAAGGCATATACCGGGAATATTGCGCTGTTTAGCCACAGCCCGCTTAAGAGGCTCACTACAAAGGAAAATACTATTGCGGTGTGAAAATCAAATAAAAGAGTAACGAGCATTGCGCCTGCTGCTATCGGTATGCCGAACAATGTGATTTCTATGGGCGCCAGTCCGATTCCGCGTGCAAGATTCACCAGAATATACTCAAAGAATCTTCCGAGGAGAAGCGTGCTGACAATCATAAAGCCGAGAAGGACGAGCATGTTGTAGTTTTTTAAATAAGCAGGTTTATACCGCAGTATGTCCCTGTATAGGATGACTAAAAGCAGACACGCTGCAAGCATCCCTCCTGCAAAACGTTCAGCGCCGGCTCTCTCCTGTATTGCAATGGCTGATAAGAATCCAAAGACAATCAGGAGTAAATATTTTTTTATGTCAATCTTCCTGCTAATTTTCTGTGTGCCGTTTTTCATATCTTTCATACGCCCTTACTATTTCCTGAACGAGCTTATGTCTTACGACATCTTTCTCGGAAAAATATATAACTTTTATGCCCTCTATGTCATTCAGTATTTTTTCAGCCTCTATCAATCCTGACAGTTTCCCTGACGGCAGGTCAATCTGTGTTATGTCCCCTGTAATTACGGTCTTTGAGTTAAATCCCAGCCTTGTAAGGTACATCTTCATCTGCTCCGATGTTGTATTCTGCGCCTCATCAAGGATTATAAAGGAATCATTCAATGTGCGTCCTCTCATAAAAGCTAACGGCGCAATCTCTATGATACCACGCTCAATAAATTTGCTTCCCTTTTCCGCCTCTATCATATCAAAAAGGGCATCATAAAGGGGCCTCAGGTAAGGGTTAACCTTTTCATACATGTCGCCCGGCAGAAAGCCAAGTTTTTCTCCTGCTTCCACAGCAGGCCGCGCAAGAACTATCCTGCTCACCTGTTTTTTCAGAAGGGCGTTTATTGCCATTGCCATCGCAAGGTAGGTCTTGCCTGTGCCTGCAGGCCCTATTCCTATAACAATATCATAATTGCGCATAGCTTCAATATACTGCCTCTGGGTCTCGGTTTTCGGTATGATAAATTTCTTTTTTGAAGACACAGGTATATTGTTCAGGAATAAATCTTTGAGGGATGTCTTATGTCCGGCTGCCGCTGATCTTATTGCGTAACTGATGTCTTCAGGCTTAAGCAGATAACCATCCTCACTTATGGAGCGCAGCTCGTTTATGAGCTTTTCAGCTTCTGCAGCAGGCTCGGGTTCTCCCTGAATAAATATCTTATTCCCTCTGAAGCTTGTAGTTATATTGAAAGCCTCTTCTATAAGTTTGAGGTTTTTGTCAAATCCGCTGTAAAGGAAGGTTAATTCCTTTTCGCTGTCAAGTTCTATCTCTATTGTTACCGTATGTTCTCCTTTTTGGCGGCGCCGGGATGGGATGAATTTTTATCCCAGTGAGCCTCTTCGTTTTTCAGGGTTACAAAAGCCTTCAGCCCTTCATTTTTCAGTTTGAGCGCAAACGCTGCGGCTTCTTCCTTGACACCAAATTCTCCTGTTCTTACTTTATATAATTTCGGGTTTTTGGATTTAGCATATTTTTTTATGTATGCCTTGTACCCTTTAGTTTCAAGTTTGTGCTTGAGCGTTTCTGCTTCCTTCAAGTTTTTGAATGCGCCGGCCTGAACAGTATATTTTACATCATCCTGATGAGAGTTATCAGTTTCAACCTTGTGTTCGGCAGGCTCTTTTTGAACAGCAGGCTGAACAGTCAGAGGTTTTTGAGGGAGAGAGTCGCCTGCTGCAGCGATCACAGGCTGAGACGGAGTTGCGATCCGAGGTGCGTCAGATGGAGCAGCCTGCTCCTGAACCTGAGGAACCGCCTCAAGTTTCGGAACTGCGATTGCCTGATTTCCATATTGTTTTCCCTTTTCTCCTGCACCTCCTACAAAATAACCGAGGCTGAAACTCAGCGCAGAGGTAACTACAATAATAGCTATGATAAATTTCCTGTCCGGCAAGGCTGTTTTCCGTTTTGCTTTAAGGCTGCTGTGTTTCATTTCACAGAATAAGCATAGCATCGCCGTATGAGAAAAATCTATATTTTTGACTCACGGCAATGCTGTATGAGCCGCTCAGTTTTTCAGCGCCGCAGAAGGCAGAGGCCAGCATAAGCGGCGTTGAACCGGGGAGGTGAAAATTAGTTATAAGGGAGTCAACAACCCTGAACTCATAACCTGGGTAGATGAATATGTTTGTATAACCGCGGATTAGGTGAATGGGTGAATCGGTGAATGGGTGAATGGGTGAATGGGTGAATAGGATACTTTCACGGCATAAACTCCCTCTTTTAAAGGCACTGATTTTTCAACAGCCAAATTCGCAGTAGGCGTATGAAGGAGTTTTTCTCCTCTGCCTGCGCCTTTAATGACTGTCCCTTCTATTGAAAAAGGCTTTCCGAGGATTTTTGCAGCCCTGTCAACCCTGCCTTCAAGAATAAGGTTTTTGGCTTTCGCCTCTTTTAAGAGCTCTTTGTAAACAGCTGTAACATATTTTTTTGTCTTTTCAGGAAGCCCGCTGTTATCTATCTTATAATCAGACCTCATTATCTTTTCCTTTATCGGAAGCTGGCATTTGAGCCTTTCAACTACCTCCTTTGGCGATATGCCGTGCATGGAGAGCCTGTTAATTGCGGTGGTTTCTTTTGTAAATACCGTAATCATCCTATCAAATCTTCCTTCGTATTCCCTCTCAAATATCAAAGGAGCTTCTACGATAAAAACCTTCTTTCCGTTTTTAGTTTTTCTAAAGAAATCGTCAATCCTTTCAAAGACTAATGGATGAAGAAGGTCCTCAAGCTTAAGCCGCAGTGATTTATTCCTGAAAATCCTTTGAGCGATTTTGCTCTTGTCAAGATAGCCTTTTTTATCAAAGACGCCTGCGCCCAAAAGTGTTTTTATCTTTTTTAGGACTTGTTTTTCCCTGAGAAGCTGCTGGACAACCCAGTCGGCGTCAATCGTAACTGCGCCAAGCTCCCTGAACATCTGAAGCACAGCGCTTTTCCCCATGCCGTAATTCCCTGTAAGCCCAGCGATGAACATAAGATTATTATACATTACATGGGGAGTGAAGCTGTTAGAGCAGGAGTTAAGGGTTATGGAAAGTGAAATGCGGACAGACCGGTTTCATTTTGGATTTTTCATTATTAAGGAACGACTGAGCTAAGAGGTGCGGCGGTTGTTTCGCCGCATCCTTCTTGAGCGATTTGTTACACATTTTATTCTTTGTCCTTAAAGCTGTATTATAAAGTAAATCATGGCAGATGTACTGACAAAAAAACAACGTAGCTACAATATGTCCAGAATAAAAGGTCGGGATACAAAGCCTGAAATCAGATTCAGAAAGTTGTTATTTAAAAAAGGGCTGAGAGGTTACCGGCTTCATTATAGGTTGCTTGGGAAACCGGATATTGTATTTCCAAATAGAAAAATAATTATTTTTATTGACGGATGTTTCTGGCATAAATGCCCGATGTGTTTTATAAAACCTGAAACCCGCACTGAATTCTGGATGAAAAAAATAAACAGCAATGTCAAAAGAGACAGGAAAGTAAATAAAATCCTTACAAACGAAGGATGGACAGTTTTAAGATTCTGGGAACACGACATTAAGCAAGAGCCTGAAAGAATAATATCTGAACTTCTGGCTTTATTCGCTTAAAACGGAAAGGCAGCCTGTTTGGGCGTAATACAATAAACCGGTTGAAAACGATGTGTTGGTTTTTCAATTAAAGTTTTAACCAATGCCTTTGCAAGAAATTCTACAACGGGAACAGCAACACTGTTTCCAAACTGTTTATAAGCCTGAGTATCCGAAACAGGTATTTTAAATGTATCAGGTAATCCCTGAAGCCTTGCACATTCTCTTGGGGTTAATCGTCTTGGATTCTTGTTTTTTTGTGGTATAAGAATCTCACTGCCGTCTTTATAGTAGCGTGCTGATAATGTCCTTGAATAACTGTCCAAATTGACAAGACCAAACCCAAAACCGTTCCCCTTTTGCCTGTGCTTCTCCGCGTAGTCTTTGAGGTACTGCCAGAGATGGTCTGTTAATGTGTATTTATCAGAAACATTTTCTTCAAGGATGTTTCTCATAACTGGCTTTGTATCAGGAATATTTGGAAACTTAAAATGAAGAGTTTTGTCTTTAAACCCAATCATGTAGATTCTTTCTCTGTTCTGTGGAACAACAAAGTTTGCATTAATAAGCTTGTAAAAAAAGGAATAGCCAATTTCTTCTATAGCACTCTTTATAATTTCAAATGTTTTTCCCTTGTCATGTCGTTCAAGGTTTTTTACATTTTCAAGAAAAAAAGCATCTGGTTTTTTATCTTTCAGTATCCGTACTATTTCATAAAATAAAGTCCCCTGCGTTTCATCCTCAAATCCATGCGGTTTGTCCAGACTTTTTTTCTTTGAAACGCCTGCAATAGAAAACGGCTGACATGGAAAGCCTGCACATAAAATATCGAAGTCAGGTAGTTCATTAGAAGAGATTTGATGTATGTCACCTACAGGCATATCACCAAAATTGATATTATATGTTTCCTGTGCGTGTTTATTCCATTCGGAAGAAAAAATACATTTACAACCTGCTTTCTCAAATGCAAGCCTTATTCCACCGATACCAGCAAATAAATCAATAAAAGTCAGACCATGATTATGATTAATCGGTATTTTCCCCATAGTTTAACGGTGAAATTTTGACAAAAGCTCTGCCCCAAATTGCTTGGCAATAGTTTTAACGTCCTTGGGCAGATTTCCAATCTTTTTAAGATTATCTTCTGTAATCTCATTGGCAATAAAATCTTTAAAATATTCATAAGGAAGACGTATTGTCTGAGTGCTCTGCCCGCCCATTCCTGGGCCTCCTGCCTGAAGGTTCCAGCTCGAAGTCATCACAATATCACTTAATGTTATATATTTCCAGCCGATGAATTGTCCGGTCTCATCCAGTTCCCTGATAAGATAAACTGAATTTGCATCGTTAGGCAGGCATAGTCTTAGCAACATCATTACCCTGCCAGCATCTATACCAAAAAATTTATCTTTGCTGTTTTGACCGGGGAATTTTTCCTTAATCTCCATCGGAAAAATATGGTTCTGTGATATGCTGATAAGAAATGAATCTACATCATAGGGGTCATTCAGTGGTTTGCGAAGAATGCTTTTGACAAAGCCTGAGAGAAAAAGCTCGTTAAGCAATAGTTCTGTCAATATTTCTTCATTAAGTAATCCTATTTTTTCTTTTGTCTGAGGCTCCCATTGTGTGCCGGAAGATGCTCTCCCTCTATTTCCTGCCCATCGTGTAAAGAACTCTTGTGGTTCTCGTGAAATAAACTCCCCATTCTCAAAAGTAAAAAGTTGCCATGCAATACCAGAAAAATTGCGGTTTTTAAAGCTTTCTAATGGGAGTTTCCCATTATCGGTCGAGGGGACAACATAGACTGTGCCTATGCCTGCATTATCCATAAATTCAGTAATAGCATGAAACGGTCTGTATTTGTCGCCAAGAATTGATTTGGGAGTAACTCCTGCATCGTGCAGTTTTAAAACTGATGGATGAACAAAGAAACAGAATCTGAATTTATAGAAATCGGTGCTCTTAGGGGCTAAGAGCCAGCATCCTGAAAATATTTTATCACCGGCATCTTCTCCAAAAACACCTTTGCTGATTTCCTGCATTAATACTGCTTGAGCGAGCAGTCCTTTTGCCTTGTTTTTAGACCATAAATTTTCAAGTACCTCTACTATTAGTGCTTTTGTTCCCATTGTTGCCTTTTATTATAAACCAATTGAGTTTCTTTAATCAGAAATATTTTAACCAATGTGGATTGAAGAGAGTACTATGTGCTCATTTTTAGTTATTTCTATGTGTAACATTACATTTTATACTGCATCTGCTTTTTGATGAATTATAAGAAGGGGAGAGGGTACTGTCAAGCGAATTTTTACCGAAAATCCTCTATCTTCCATGCTGGTTCGATGCCTATTATGTTATCCTAACATGTGAATTTATCACTCTTTCAAAAACCAAGCAGATACATAGATAGCGAGATAAACGCTCTCAGGAAAGAGGCAGAGATTAGAGTCGCCCTTGCCTTTCCTGACATCTACGATATCGGGATGTCGCACCTCGGGCTGAGAATCCTCTATAAAATAATCAATGACCTTCCATACGCCTCCGCAGAAAGGGCATTCCATCCGTGGTTTGATCTGGAAGAGGAGATGAGGAATAAGGGAATCCCCCTTTCTTCCCTTGAAACAGGCAGACCGCTGAAGGAGTTTGACATTGTCGGGTTCAGCCTTCAGTATGAGCTTTCATACACAACTGTACTTAATATGCTTTATCTCGGCGGAATCCCGATAAAGAGCGAAGAACGGGCGGAGGGGAATTGGCCTTTGATAATCGCAGGAGGCCCCTGCACTGTCAATCCCCTTCCAATGTCTCCTTTTATTGATGCATTTTTAATCGGAGACGGCGAAGAGGCAATTATTGAGATTTTAGATGTTTACAGAAAGTGGAAAAGGGAAGGAGATAGCAGGAAGGAATCTTTATTGAAAGCAGTTGCGAAAATTGAAGGAATCTTTGTCCCCTCGATTCACCCATTCATCCATTCACCTATTAACCAAATAAAACGCCGTTATATAGATTCATTGGATTCATCTCCATATCCGGAGGCTCCGATTGTGCCTTACACAGCCATCGTCCATGACAGGGTGAATGTAGAGGTATCAAGGGGCTGCACAATGGGATGCAGGTTCTGTCAGGCCGGGATGATTTACAGGCCCTTGCGCGAAAGAAGCCCTGAGAATGTTCTTCGGATAGCTGAAAATTCCCTGAAAAACACAGGGCATGAAGATGTCTCCTTCACATCCCTGAGCGCAGGAGATTACTCATGCCTTTTGCCTTTGATTAAAGAATTCAACAAGCGGTTTTATGATAAAAAAATTTCACTCTCACTGCCTTCGTTAAGGGTTGCCGCTGTTGATAGAGACATCCTTAAAGAGATAAAAAGTGTCAGGAAAACAGGCTTTACAATAGCTCCTGAGGCTGCGACTGAAAGGCTGCGTAATGTCATAAACAAAGACTTCACAGAGGAAGATTATGAGAGAAGCCTTAATGCACTCTTTGAAGAAGGCTGGCAGAATCTCAAGCTGTATTATATGGTAGGGCTTCCTACCGAGACCGATGAGGATGTACAGGCAATACCTGAGATGATAATGAAAGCTTTAAGGATTGCAAAAGCGCACACAGGAAGGCATGTAAAAATAAATGCGGGTGTTTCTCCATTTGTCCCCAAACCCCATACGCCGTTTCAGTGGCATGGGCAGGAAAACATTGAGAGCATAAAGAGAAAGATGAAATATCTGAAAGAGATGTTCAGGAAAAAGAGATTTGAGTTTAAGGGGCACAGGGAAGATATGAGTTTTCTTGAGGCAGTTTTTGCGAGGGGAGATGAGAGGCTTGCTCCTTTAATAGAAAAGGCGTGGTCTCTGGGATGCAGGCTTGATGCGTGGGGAGAGACATTTGATTTTCAGAAATGGACTCAGGCAATAGAAGAGACAGGCATAAATGCATCAGCATATGCGGAAAAGACTTATGGAATAGATGAAAGACTGCCGTGGGATATTATTGATACAGGGGTAAATAAAGACTTCCTCTGCAAGGAATATCAGAGGGCAATAACAGGAGAAAAAACATCTGACTGCAGAAAGGTTTGTCATGCGTGCGGGTTAAAATGCAAGGATTTTGGTAAATCGGTAAATCGGTTAATCGGTGAATCGAAAAACAACTCACCCATTCCCCCATTCACCCATTCCCCCATTCACCGAATGAGAGTTGAATTCTCAAAAGCAGGTGTTTTGAAATATCTATCCCATCTTGAACTTGTTACAGCGATATTCCGCTCAATGAGGAGAGCAGAGATACCGCTTAGATATTCGCAGGGATTTCATCCATCGCCAAAAGTGGCTTTCGGGCCTGCGCTTGGCGTGGGCATAGCAGGCATCAGGGAATACTTTGATATGGAGATAACACCGCCGTTTGATATAGACTATTTTATATTGAAGATGAATTCTGTTCTGCCGGAAGGCTTAAAAATAAAGGATGCTGTTTTAATGCATGGCAAAGAACCGTCCCTGAGCAGTTTCATATCACGGTACGAATACGAGATAATCTGTGCTGACTCGACAGTTGCTAAAAGGTATTTGGAGCAAAAATTAGAAATTGAAGGAATAGAAGACATCTCAATTATAGATAATAAAACTGTGAGGCTTACACTTGTTGACAGCAAAGATAAAAAAGCAAAGCTTAGCGAGATACTCCCTGAGGTATTAGGTGTATCATATAAAGAACTTGATATAACAAGGGTTGCGATGTACGGCTGGAAGGGCGAATGGTCGCTGCCTCTGGAAAGGAATATAAAATGGTTAGCGAAATCCTGATTAATGCAACACATGAAGAAATAAGAGTAGCTCTCCTTGAAGGCGGGCAGGTGGTTGAATTCTATATTGAGAGGAAGCGCGATGCAAGCCTTGTCGGCAATGTCTACATGGGAAAGGTTGTCAAGATACTTCCGGGAATGCAGTCTGCCTTTATTGATATCGGGCTTGAAAGGGCGGCGTTTCTTTATGTTGCTGACATAAGGGCTGACATTGAAGAGTACGCTCCGTTTCTTGAAGAGGAAGAAAAAGGCGATTCTGTTGAATTTATCTCGCGCAAAGGCAGATCGGATCTTGCCATAGAAGACCTTCTTCAGTCCGGACAGGAAATCCTCGTCCATGTCTCAAAAGACCCTATAGGCAGCAAAGGCGCGCGCGTGACATCATACATCACGCTGCCAGGCCGCTATCTGGTGCTTATGCCGAATGTTGAGCATGTAGGCATTTCAAGGAGAATTGCCGATGAACAGGAGAGGACGCGGTTAAAAACAATCGCAGAAACAATAAAGCCGAAAGGTTACGGGCTTATAATCAGGACTGCCAGCGAAAGGTGCAGTGAAGAAGAACTGAAAAAGGATTTGGATTTTCTTATTCTGCTGTGGGAAAACATACAGAGGGAAAAAGAAAAGGTAACAGCGCCTTCTCTGCTTTACAGCGACCTTGATCTTGTGTTCAGAAGCGTCAGAGACCTGCTTGCACAGGACGTTGAGAGACTTGTTATTGATTCTGCCGAGGAGTATGAAAGGATAAAGGAATTTGTCAGGACCTATTTCCCGAAGCTCCTTGACAAGATAGTTTTCTATGAGGGACAGGAGCCGATATTTGATGCATTCGGTGTAGAACTGGATATCTCAAGGGCGCTCGGCAGAAGGGTCTGGCTCAAGTCAGGAGGCTATATCGTGACTGATCAGACAGAGGCGATGACTGTAATAGATGTCAATACAGGGAAGTTTGTCGGCAAGGACGGTTTGGAGGACACGATATTAAAGACAAATCTTGAGGCTGTAAAGGAGATAGCATACCAGATAAGGCTGAGGAATCTCGGTGGAATAATAATAGTTGACTTCATTGATATGGAAAAACTGGAAAACAGGGAAAAAGTGTTTAATGCATTTGTTGAGGCGATGAAAAAAGACAGGGCGAAAAACACAATCCTGCATATATCAGAACTCGGGCTTATACAGATGACAAGGAAGCGAGTAAGGGAAAGCCTCGGCAGGACTCTATGTGAGCCTTGTCCTTACTGCGAAGGAAAGGGATTTGTGAAATCTCCGCGCACGCTCTGTTATGAGATATTCAGGGATATAAGCAAACTTGCGATGCATGGCAGCGAAAAGATAATCATCACTGCCCATCCTTCTGTCGCGGAACTCCTGTCTGACGAAGAGAGGCTTGGTATTGAAGATATTGAAAACAGATACGGCATTAAGGTAATCATTAAAGAGAGCAATATCCTTCATCAGGAGAAGTACGAGATAGCCTCGCTCTGACGCACTCAACACATTCTTTATTTTTCCCTCATCCGTATTTAAGTTGAAAAATACAAACTGG
>DOHC01000306.1 GCA_003535475.1 Nitrospiraceae bacterium | reverse complement strand
TCTCTTCATAAAACAACCCTATCAAACAAAAGAAGGATTGTCAAGAATCGGGGTTGGGAGAAAACCATGATCTATCCTGTCTTTTCAAGAGTCTCTTTTACACGCTGGCTTACCTGTTTCCCGTCTGCCTTGCCTTTGATTTTCGGCATGAGTTCCTTCATGAGCCTGCCCATATCTTTCATGCCGGTAATCCCTGCCTCCCGAATCGTTGATTTAATGATTTCATCAACTTCTTCAGCAGAAAGCTGTTCAGGAAGGTATGCCTGAATAATGCTTATCTCTTTATTTTCTTTTTCTGCAAGGTCATTCCTGTTTGCCTTTGAATACTGTTCTACAGATTCCTTGCGCTGCTTGACCATTGAAGAAAGCACACCTAAAATATCTTCTTCGGTAAGCTCGCCCTTTCCGCGTTTTGCAATCTCTGCGTTCTTTATTGAGGACTTCATCATCCTGAGAGTGGATACCTTTAACTCATCAGCTCTGCTCTTCATGCTTGCCACAAGGCCTTCATTTATCTTCTTTAAAATGTCCATACAATTATTCTCCTTAACGTTTTTGTCTTTTAGTATACACCAATCGCAATATCTCTAATTAATACAAACGTATTAAACTGTTACATTGTCATTGCGAGCGGGAGCGAAGCAATCTCTTCACATATGTAAACCAATAATCGGCTTTTAGTTGACAATTCATGCGCCTTTCCTAAAAAATAACCCATGATTGATGCCATGAGAGACAGGGTTATAAGCGGCCAATCTATAACAAAAGCAGAAGCCGCTCAAATAAGCGCACTCCCAAAAACAGAGATATTCGACCTTTTTGCCGCAGCAGCCAGAATACGGCAGGCATTCAGAGGAGACTCTGTTGACCTCTGCGCTATAGTCAACGCAAAATCGGGCGCATGTCCTGAAGATTGTTCTTACTGCGCCCAGTCCTCAAGGAGCACGACTGAAACAGCTATTTATCCTCTCATCAATAAGAACATCATTCTTGAGAAGGCAAAAGAAGCGGGGGATGCAGGCGTAAAAAGATTTTGCATTGTCACAAGCGGAAGAAAGATCGGGAAAAACGAACTGAAAGAGATATGTTCAATGATAGAAGATATAAGGGGAATGGGGCTGCTGCCGTGTTCAACACTCGGTCTGCTGAACAAAGATGAACTTAAACTTCTAAAAAACAGCGGTCTTGAGAGATACCACCACAATCTTGAAACATCTGAGAGATTCTTTCCTGAAATATGCAGAACTCATACATATAGCGATAAACTGAACACCATAGATGCTGCAATAGCTGCCGGGCTTTCTGTCTGCTCCGGCGGGATATTCGGTCTGGGAGAGACATGGGAAGACAGGATTGATATGGCTTTTAAATTAAAAGAACTCTCCATAGATTCTGTTCCGATAAACTATCTTATTCCTGTTAAGGGGACACCGATGGGAGAACAGGACATGCTCAATCCATTTGAAGCCCTAAAAATCATGAGCCTTTACAGGTTCATCCTTCCGCAAAAGGAGATACGCATATGCGGGGGAAGGATGCAGGTTTTAGGTGAATTTAATTCAATGGTTTTTATGGCAGGAGCAGACTCTCTCCTTACAGGGAATTATCTTACAACAACAGGCAGGACATTTGAGGATGATTTGAGGTTGATAAGGGATTATGAACTGAAGGTCTAAAGGATATATTTTAATAAGCAAGCATGTTGTCGTTGCGAGGAGTGAAACGACGACGCAATCTCGTAGTTATGAGTGAGATTGCCACGCTCCCGCTAGTCGCTCGCAATGACAATTTAAAGGCATAGAAAGGGTTCGGGTTATGTACAGCATCCGTATGCACGCATCAAGAAAGAGTTATGAGTTAAGAGTTAAGAGTGAAAAGTTAAGAAACAACTATAACTCCGAACTCCGAACTCTGAACTCTGTCCACATATCAGGAGCTGAAGGGATATACGAAAAATCAGAGATACAAAAAATCTGTGAGAAATATATCAAAAGGGCTTTGACCCATCCCAGAGGCAAGCCTGACGAGATTGTAATCACAATTGAAAAAATAAGGCAGAAGCCAAAAACAATTTCATTGCTGCCTGTCATCACGCTTGACTGCAACTCTCCTGAGAAAGCAAAAAAAATCATAACACAGAAATTGGAATCTCTTGGCATTTCAAAAAAAGCCATTGACAATGGATTCGTTGTTCTTAATTCAAAAAAGACAATGCGGGGCGCATCGCTAATACTCCTGAAATCAGGAGCACGCGTTGAACCCGACAAGGAAAGAGGCGTAAGAGTCTCAAGAATGGGAATTGAAAAATCAACTGAAAAAAATCTATCAGAAAAACTGTCAGGAGCAAAGATAAGTACAACCCTCCTGAGGCGGGTGAAAGAGGCATTAGTTCTTGCATCAAAGGCGGCATCATGGCCTGATGTTATCGCAGAGGCCTGCATCTCCGATGATCCTGATTATACTACCGGTTACATCGCATCAAAGGAATTCGGATATCTGAGGATGCCGAATATCAAAAAGGTAAAAGAAATGCACGGAGGCAGGGTATTCTTTATCAGGGAAACCGCTGACATTGCCGGATTAATCTCTTATCTGGAAAGAAAACCTGTTATCATTATATAATCAATAAAAAATAGAGGGTGGAAACAAAAAAACCTCGCAAATACAGATGAAGCAAACTATATTCCTCATAGGCAACCCCGCAGCAGGCAGGAACGCTCTGAGGAAAATCAATGAAGCAGCAGCCATCATTAAAAACAAGGGACACAATGTTGAGATGCTGCTGACCGGAAAAAGAGGAGATGCTGAGTCATTCGCAAGGCAAATAAGTTCGGAGTTCGGAGTTCGGAGTTCGGAACTTAAGAACAACTCATCACTCATCTCGCAGAGTCGAGTCTCCGACACTCATCACTCATCACTTTTAGTTATCGCAGCAGGCGGTGATGGAACATACAATGAGGTGATTAACGGCATTGCCTGCACCAATATACCAATGGCGATACTCCCTCTCGGAACAACAAATGTCCTTG
>DOHC01000157.1 GCA_003535475.1 Nitrospiraceae bacterium | reverse complement strand
GCCCTCCACATTGTAGATGAGTTCAAATGTGAATTCTGCGCCCCGTGGAACCCTTTCAATCTGCCTTGGATTTGCTGCCGATGTAATCCTGTCTATTGCATTCTCAAATTTCCATTCCGTATATTGAAGCCCTGTATCTATATCCCCCAGTCTTTCACGACTTCCATCAGTCAGCTTCAGGTCGCGCACAATCAGTCGAGCTGGAAAGTTTTTGCCCCCATCTTTGCCTGTAGAACCGAATATCCTGCAAAGTTTACAATTAAAAGCATTGGAAGCATCATTGCATACATGAACCTTGACGGGGTTACCCCTTGTCCCAATATCCCTTCGGTCTATTATCCCTAATGCTTTTTCAAGAAGTGATCTCATTTTCCCCTTTAATGAACTTCCCGGAATATACGGTTCTCGCGTAATTGGGTCTCTTACAACAGGCAGGTCAATTGCCCCTATCTCCATGTTTTCCTTTGAAGCCCCGATATGGAGCCCGGTAATACATTCAAGTTTACCTGAAATCGTTATTTTACCCAAAAGTGGTCTTTCCATAATCAATCCTCCCCTCTATAAAATCTCTGATAGGCGATAATGGCTTCAACAAACCTTAGGAGTTGTTCAAAAGACTCATAACCTTTGCTTCCCTCATTAATTGCGGGCTTCATAACCTCATAAAAGAAATCAAGATCTCTATTTCGGCCTGCAGCATATGCAACTTTTACCTGTTGCAATAACACATCGGAAGGGCTAAATGTCTTACGGGTTGAAGTAACTTTAACTTTTCTGAGACTATCAAGATATCTCCGTATTTGAGAAGTGCTGATTCTAAAAGCAACTAAAAGCAGGCCGATTAACTCAGCCGACTCATTTAATAATTGAGCAGAGTCTTTGCTCGGAACTTTTCTGTTCGTTATATTAGCACCTTGCTTTCTTTCACCAATATCTTCTTCTTTCCTTTCTTCGAATTGATAAATTTTAGGGATTAAATCTACCACAGTAACATGAAACTTCCCCTCTCTTAGCTTCTTATCCGGGTTTAAACTAACAAGGTTTTTCTTGTCATCCTCGGTCAAATTAATCTTAAAATCACTCTCGGCATGTTGCAGTCGGCTTTCATCCCAAATTCTCTGTCTGGTTCTATTGTCCTTTCGACTCCCCCTTAATAATACGAGCAGCTTTTTTACCTCCTTTATTTTATCTTCAAGCATCTTTATTCACCCCCCTTCCTCATAAGCATTAGTGTCCATAATGTGGCTGCTTCAGTGATTTTCCATTCAATATTGTTTGTGTTCATAATCGCCTCCTTTATCTTCAAACTGGCCTCAATATTATCCTCCTTGACCTTGATTCGTGACAGCAGATAGGCAGCTTTGGGAAGTACAAGGACTCCCTCTTCATTAAATCTTCTTGAAAGGGCAAGGAGTCTGTAAAAGAATGTCTTGGGTAGACTCTCCTCATCTACTGCAAAATGGTCATCCTTATGTTTGAGGTATCTCAAAAATAGCTTTACCCTCCCCATGACCCTTTCTGCATCATCCCACTTGAAGGCTACATCACTAAAGAGGGTTATCGCTCTTTTGCCAGCGCTTTTTGCAATATCCTCTGCCCTGTTTGCATCCCTTGCATACTGATAAACGGGGTATTTCTCGTGATTAGCCGCAATGCCACCAGAGATTGTCATAAACGGATTTCCTGTAAATCCCTGAAAATGACGGTTTATGTCAAAGGAGGATTCTGTTATATCGAGCCAGTGGCCTATCAAAAATAGGTCGTCCCCACCGGAGTAGACAACGGAAAGCATCCTTCCTTTATCTTTGATATTGCGATTTGCAACATCAGTGGAATTTCTTATTTCCACTCCTTCCACAACATCATTCAAATGGTGCTTGAAGAAAATATTTAAGTACCGTGAAATTGACGCCATACGTGAAAAGGACCTATCTTTTTCAGGCACAGCTTTTGAGAAGATTTTACCGAGGTTATCTACATCCATCCTGATGACAGCAATGCGTTTGATACCGAAAGTATCCGATGCATCTTCAAGCTCCCTAAGTCCTTCATGCTGATAAATACCAAGGGGTAAGAAAATGGATCTTGGATGGGAGTAGTGTTTTACAGTAAAGTCGTTTATCCTATAAACTGCATCTGCATTGGTGTGTAAGGATGGGTCCCATCCGTTCCTTAGTTGATAAAAAGTATTCTCTACCTTTATGAATTTGTCTTCTGGCTCGGCAGAAAGTTTATATAAAACCGGATATTTATTCTTTGAAATCCCTGTAAGCATTTCACCGAGCTGGTGCTGAGAAAAACAGGGCTCACATACTTTTAACACCTCGTCACCTTTTTTGAGCTCCTTTAAAGGCATATCTTCCCTAAAGCATATCTCACATGATTCTGTTAGACAGTTCTCGTGAGGCATCTCTGGTGTCAATATATCTTCAAGTCTATCCTGCCACTTCCTCTTTTTAGATCCCTCGAATCTTTCGGACAGCTTATTCCATATAGGAGAAGCATCTTTAAATTCATTGGGGTGAAACCCGATATATTCAAGATGAAGCTGAAGGCTACCCTTAAATTCCTTAAATAGGAAATCATCGATCTTCTCCTTCACTTTCTTAATCGCCTGCTCTGCTAATGCGGTATTATAGGAGAGTATGTAGAAATGTGCTCCGCCTGAAAATATAAGATTGCATCTCGTAAGGCCCAATTCATTCAGCAGGGTAGAGACAACATGTTCAGCTAAGAGCTCAAGATAAAAGGACCTCCCCTTTAACGATTTTAATGCTCCTTTGGACGTGATTGTATAGATAAACCTTTGAACGCCTGATATGTCCCCACCTATGAGGAGGTATGGACGGGCATCATGAAGGACATTCAAAACCTCATTTTTTAATAATTCATTACGATTCCATTTTTCCGGGTATTTTTCGCTATAGTAGCGATACATACACCCTGCAATAGCTGCAGTTAGCTTTGAGTGGTCGTAAAGGGAAATATCAGGGTGCTTGTCCCTGATTTCTTCTTTCTTCAGACCATCATATATCTTCATTGTTATGGATGGAACAGCCGAAAAGTGCCTTTCATATAGCATAAGCAAAAAATCTATTGAGTGGGGCCCTTTGACATCGGGATCGTTAAGGTCTTTTCCAAAAGCATCTAAAGAGGTTATACTATTTTTAGTTGAA